>JABUVA010000027.1:0-1654 GCA_021442885.1 Methanobrevibacter sp.
GGACATATGTTTTTCTATGTTGGTGATGGTGAAGATTCTATTGAATGTAGTGCATATGAGCCGACTAAAGGTTTTAGAAAATACATTGAAAAATTAAGAATTGGTGATGAATTAAGATTGTTTGGTGGTGTTAATGAAAATCACACTTTCAACATTGAGAAATTCCAAGTATTAAATTTAAATGATGTTGATTATAAAAATCCAGTATGTAAATGCGGTAAAACAATGACATCTGCCGGCAAAGGTAAAGGGTTTAAATGTAAGAGGTGTGGTAATAAGGTTAAGGATGACTCAAAAGTCCAAATTAAAATCCAAAGAGGTCTTGTTAATGGTAATTTTTATGAAACTCCTGTTTCTGCTAGAAGACACCTTTCTAAACCTTTATGTAGAATGAATTTAGATTAATTTTCACCTTTTATTATTTCTTATTTTGTGAAATTTGGCTATTGGTTTTCATTATAATATTTCATATTTTGTGAATTTTTTTCAATTAAATAGTATTACTTTATATATCTAAATGTTTATAGTAAAATATGTTGAGTGGGGATAATATTTTTTATAGGAGTGTAATTTTAAGTGAGTGAAAAGGATCCTAAAAGTCGGGAAAGAATGAATAGGTTTAGGGATAAAACCGATAAAACAATATTAAAGAAAAACCCGTGGAGATCTTACAGATTACATATAACAGTTTTATGTTTAGTAATATTCGCCGAATTTGTTGGCCCAGTTAAAATTCCCCTCACAAATAATGTAGAACTATCTGCAATGCCATTATTATGGGCAATGTTAGGTGGTCTTTTTTTATACTTATTAAAACCCTTCAAGGTTATCCAAAGAAAACAAGCAAGAATTGCTGAAGGTGCAATGTTATTATTTATAGGCCCATTACTCTGTAAACTAGCTATATCAAGTGGTCAATCAATAGGGGTCCTATTTCAGGTAGGTCCAGCACTACTTCTCCAACAAATAGGGGATTTTGGAACAATATTTTTAGCTTTACCAATTGCAATATTACTAGGATTTAAACGAGAAGCTATTGGAATGACTAATTCTATAGGAAGAGAACCTAATGTAGCTGTTGTTATTGATAAATTTGGATTTGACTCCCCAGAAGCAAGAGGAGTATTAACGGTTTTTATAATAGGGACAGTTATAGGAACATTATTCATAAGTTTCCTAGCAAGTGTTTGTGTTTCAGTTTTACCATTACACCCTTATTCATTTGCAATGGCAAGTGGAGTAGGAAGTGCTAGTATGAATGCAGCAGCATTAGCACCATTACTTGCAGCCTATCCAGATTTATCCACAAATATAGAAGCATTTTCAGGATTCAGTAATCTAATATCATTCTGTATAGGAATATATGTATGTATGTTTATTGCAATTCCACTTGCACAAAAAGTATATGCTGTACTTGAGCCAAGAATTGGAAGAACAACAGAAGTATCTAGTGGGGAGGATTAGTAAAAATGGAATTGATTGATGAATCTGAATCTGTCTCAGTAACGGGTATTCGTAATTGGATATTATTACTACTAATTTTTTCAGTAATTACAACAGTAGGTAACTTTGTTGGATATAAACATGATGTAGTAGGAGCTTTTATAGGTATGCTTATACTATCATGTATTACATTAGTTGGAATGTTACTTGA
>JABUVA010000027.1:1682-3780 GCA_021442885.1 Methanobrevibacter sp.
ATTGTTTATATTTCATTAATCGGTCTGATTTTAGCATTACCAGTTATGCCAACATCATCATTTATTGTTTACTATGTATCTCAAGTTGAACTACTAGCTATTGTAACAGTATTTTTAGCATATGTTGGTATAGGAATGGGTAAAAACTGGGACCAATTTAAGAAAATGGGATGGAAAGCTATTATTGTAACCTTAGCAGTAATTGCAGGTACTTATTTAGGATCATTAGTAATAGCTCATTTTGTATTAATCTTTACTGGAGTTCCAGTTTAAATATAAAATTCTTTTTTATAAAAACCATTTAAATAGCTAAATTTTAATAGTATTTTTAACAAATATAAAAACTGGATTATAATGTTTTTAAAAAATATAGCAAATTTTATTTCTCACTATGAATACGAAGGAGCTTCGGATAAAACTATTAATGTTGCTAAATCAGCATTCCTAGATTTTTTTGGGGTAGCTTATAGAGGATTTAAAGAGTACTCAACCCATGTTGCTTTTTTAACAATTAATGAAATCTATGCAAGTGCAGAGTATAATGAATCTCTAGCCTCAATAATAGGGGAAGATGAAATAAAACAAAACATGTTAAGTGCTGCATTTGTCAATGCAATTTCTGCACATTCACTAGATTTAGATGATGGTCATAGGGGAGCACATATTCATTTAGGTACTGTAGTATTTCCTGTAGCTTTAGCTATTAGTGAAGCTCATAATTTATCTGGAAAAGAATTCTTAGAAGCAGTTATAATAGGATATGAAATTGGAATTCTTTTAGGAAAACTTGTAAGTCCAATACATAGAAATAATGGTTTTCACACTACAGGAACAATAGGAACATTTGTTGCAGCTGCAGTTGCCTCAAAACTACTTAAATTAGATGAAAAAGCAATAATAAATGCATTAGGATTAGCTGGAACTCAAGCTGCAGGACTATTAGAATCAGACCATTCTGGAAGTATGGGTAAAGTTTTACATACGGGAAAAGCAGCATACAACGGAATGTTATCAGCATTTCTAGCTAAAAATGGATTCACAGGTGCTGAATCAATATTTGATGGTAAAGAAGGTTTTTTAAATGCAATGGTTTATACTTGTGATGAGGATAGTGATCACCTACAAAAATCATTAGCAAATGTAGGAAATATTGATTTTTCAGAAATCTATTTTAAAATATATCCATTTTGCAGACACCTACACTCAGCAATCGATGCAACACGAAAATTAAGAACAATATTTAAAAATGATTACAGTCGTATCAAAACAATAGCTGTTCAAACATATGGTATTGCAGCAGAACATAACAACTACAATCCAAAAACAATAGAGGAGCTAAAACAAAGCTTACCATACGCTATAGCTATTGGACTAGTTTGTGATGAAGTAGCTATCGATACACTTCATAGGTTAGTTAAATTAGGACTATTTGAAGAGAATCCAGATATGTCTAAAATAAAAACAATAAAAGAAATGGCCAATAAAGTAGCTATTTATGAAGATGAAAAATTAGAAAATCTCTATCCTGAAAAAAGGCCAGCAAATGTTATTATAAAGCTAGATGAAAAACTTAGAAATGGTATTTTTGAAAATATGGTTGTTATTCCAAAAGGAGATTTAGAAAATCCACTAGACTTAGATGATTTAATATCCAAATTCAAATCATTAAATCCAAAATATAACATTAAAAAACTTTCTATAATAGATAAAATCGAAGATTATCAAATGACAGAATTTGTAGAGCTTTTAAATGGTGATGATTAAATGGAGGATACTAAAAAATACCTGGAAAAAATAGGTATAAATCAAGTAAATTCAGACTTTAAATCCACAAAAACATTTAAAGACAAAGGCCAATACCGTTTAGAAGTACCAGGAATACAATCTCCAAAAACAATGGAGATACTACTAGAAGAAGCAGAAAAAAGAGATATAACATTACACAGAATCACACAAACTAAAGGAATAATGTTATTAACAGATTCAGAAATCAATCAAATGGTTAAACTTGCAAAAGACTATCAAGTAGAACTATTTTTATCAATAGGGCCTAGAGCAACATATGATACAAGTGCAAGTGTAAATACAAAAGAAGGAA
>JABUVA010000027.1:5707-11634 GCA_021442885.1 Methanobrevibacter sp.
ACTTATAATCATCAAATAAATCCAGATACACTAAATGTTCATATAATAATGGAAGGGGGAGGCCCAGAAATTAGAGCAAAAACATATAGGGTATTCCATAAAAGATCTTATTTAAATGTTCTAGATAATGCAATTAACTGGTTATCTGACTCTCTTGAAAAACTAGGATGCACACCATCAATTCCATCAATAGGAATAGGCAGAACTCACTATGAAGCATCAAGTTTAATATTAAAATCAATAGCATATGGAAATCTAGACAATCAATCAGAACTTGAACAATACATAACAGATAAACTAAATAAACTAGATATTGGACCAATGGGTCTTGGTGGAAAAACTACAGTTCTAGGATCATTTGTAAATATAGGTCCTCAAAGAGCAAGTGGTGTTAGAATAGTATCTGTTAGACCATCATGCTGTGTTGAACCTCGTGTTAGTAAAGTATCATTGTAGTTTTATTTTTTCAAAACACCATTATAGTAAAAGGTTTTAAATGTTTTGTTCTAATAATATTAACTATGAATGAAAATAATTTTAAAGTTAATCAACATTCACTAAAAACAGCTATTTCTAATGTGGAAAAAAATAGAATATCCACAAGAGGATACAATCAAGAAGATTTAATTGAAAAAATAAGATTCTCAGATATGGTGTTTTTAATTTTAAGTGGAAAACTACCTACAATTAAAGAAGGTAAAATATTTAATCATATTCTAGTTTCTTTTTGTGATCATGGTGCAACTCCACCAAGTACTCAAACAGCTAGACTAATAGCTTCATCAGGATCTCCATTAAATTCTGCAGTAGCTGGTGCTTTATTGTCATTTGGACATAAACATGCAGGAGCTATAGAAAAAACAATGAGTTTATATCAATCTGCTATAAATTCATTAACATTAACAGGAGATGCTGACATTGACAATAAACAGATTGTTAGTTTAGCTATTAATATTTACAATGATTTTAATAGTAAAAATCAAAAAATACCTGGATTTGGTCATAGGTATCATGATGCAGACCCTAGAGCGCGTAAATTAATGGATTTAGCTATTAAAGAAGGTGTTGTAGGAGTCCATACAAAACTTGCACTATCTATTCAAGATTTACTAATAACTAATAAAAATATTAGATTAAATGTAGATGGTGCTAATGCAGCTTTATTGTCAGATTTAGGTTTTAGTCCATCTTCAGGTTTAGGAATTTTCATAATTGGTAGAATTCCAGGAATTATTGCACATATTCAAGAAGAACAAATGACTGAAGATGAATTTAGACGATTTTGCGATTTAGATGATATTATTTATAATGATATGAATAGGTGAAAAAATGGAATTTGATGAAGTAATAAATAAAAGATACAGTGTAAGAGGCTATTTAGATAAAGAAGTTAGTAAAGAAGATTTAGAATATGTTCTAAAAGCAGCTACAATAGCTCCAACAGGAGTTAACTACCAACCATTTAAGGTTTATGTAATTGATACAAAAAAGAACAAAGAAGCTCTTAAAGAGGTTTATCCTTCCGAATGGTTTACTCAAGCACCTATAGTTTTAGGAGTTGTTGGTCTTAAAGATAAAGCATGGACACGTAAATATGATGATTACAACATTGTAGATATTGATGCTACTATTGTAATGGATTATATGATTCTTGCAGCTACTAACAAAGGTCTTGGAACATGTTATATTGGTGCATTTAATCCAGAAAAAGCAAGGGAATTTTTAGATTTAGATGATAATGAGGTTCCTGTTTTATTTACTCCTTTAGGATATATTGATGCTGAACCAAGAGACACACCAAGAAAAGAAATTGACGAATTTACAGTTTATATTTAGATTTCAATGGATCTTTTAATTCTTAAAGCAAAAAACAAAAAAGACATGGAAAATATCAAAAGAGAACTAGCTAAAAATAAGTTTAAAGTACAATCTAGTGAAGATAACTTTATCTTAATGAAAAAAAGAAGATATGGAAACACTATAATCCAATTAGGAGTACTATTTTTAGCATTATTTTTCTTTGCCCCATTATTAATAGTTAATGTAGTTTATTTTGCATATAGCTATTTAATTAGATCACCAGTTGTACTTATAACAACTGAAACTAAAGATAAAGAAGGTGAAAACCTTCAATTTAATACAAATGATGAAGTTCTAGAGATTGCAAATGCTATGTTATAACCTCTTCAACTTCATATTCTTCTATTTTTCTAATAATAATTGGATTAGATATTGATTCATTACTATACTCTGATTCTTCTCCAATTTTAGCATCAATAAACACATTATTAATTGTAGGTTCACTAAATAAAATAATCAAGTCATTTACAAAAAATTCATACTCTTTTTGAGCCTTTTCATCATTAAATTTCAGTTGTGGAATCTCAGATGTCCAAATATCCGAACCTATAGAGAATTTCTTATCAGTAATAACAGAATCCTTAATTTCACCATCAAGAATCAATTGGAAATTTATATTATGAATTGTCCAAACAGCTCTTTGCATAACTACCACCTAATTAATTTTTAATATGATGAAATATAATAATGTTATTATAGAAGAGTTGGATGTAAAAATTATGAAAGCTATTAAAAGTGCAAATCGTATAGGAATTGTAATTGCTATAATTCTAATTATATTGGGGGTTTATCCTTTTTTTTCAAATACTCCAATAGTTAGTGATGTTTTAGCAAGTTCTATAATTTTAATTTTAATTGGTGTTGGATATATTATAAGTGTTTTTGTTCCAAAATGGAATAAAGCTATTATATTTTGTGAAGGGGTTATTATTGCAATTGCAGGTTCTCTATTAGAATATCCTTATAATTATTGGTTTTATGTAATTGGAATTTTACTTATTATACTAGCTGCTCTTGCATATACTAGAAGATTACCTAATGCAATACTTAGATTCTTTTATAGATAACTTTATTTTCTTTTAAAAGAATTTTTAATATTTTTTTTATTTATTAATTGATTTAATTTTATTATTATTTTAAATTACAATAGCATAGACTATTAATCTAAATTATATTTTGCTATACAAACTTATTTTAAATTCATATCTAAATATTTAGTTATTTAAATTTGGAAGTAGTAATTATCCTTCAAAATTATTCATAGTTTAAAAAATATTTTGTTTATTAAATCATTTTTTGAACTTTTTACAATTTTTAAAATTTTATTAATTTTTTATACAATAATNAAAATTTTATTAATTTTTTAAACAATAATCTATTTTTTCTCATTAATTTTAATATTTAGAAACTCGTCTATAATTGATATAATAAAAGATATATATTAAGTCAAATAAAAATAATCATACCATGGTGATTAATTATGGCAGAGATATCAGAAGCTATCGCAATGATAAAAAAAGCTGAAGATGAAGCTGATCAACTTATTCTTGATTCAGAGTTCAAATCTAAAGAAATGATTGATGAGTCAAAAATAAACGCCGAAAATACAATAAACAAGGCCAAAGAAGAAGCTTCAGATGTGGCTGAAAAGACTGTTTTTGATGCAGAAGATAAAGCGAAAAGAGATGCAGAATCTATTGTAACTGATGCTGAAGGTAATTTAAAGACCTTAAAAAGCAAAGCTATGCAAAATGTAGATTCAGCGGCTTCAATTATTGTCAAAAATATTTTGTAGTGTGAGGAAATATGTTCAAGACAGCTAGAATGCGAAAAATCAAAATCGTTACTCTTGATAAGTATGTCGCCCCTACTGTAGATGCTCTCTATGAACAAGGGCTTATACAAATTAGTGACATATCTGATAGCATTCAGCAAGATCCTGAATTAGCAGATTTAGTAACTCCTTCAAAAGCTACTGATTACACTGGTAAGTTATCTTCACTTTTAATGAAGACTATTGGTATATCTGATTTATTAGGGCGTGCATTATCACAAGACCATGGGTTAAAAGACAAATTAATGTCTTTTGTTAGTCCTGATATGCCTATTCAAAAGGAAATAGAATCTTTAGATACTGAGTCTTTTATTAAAAAAGCTGAAGAAACATTAGATCAAGTGGAATCATTAACTAAAGTTCTTGAAGGTAAATTTGCTGCACTCGACGCTGAAACTAGTGAACTACAATCTAACAAAAGCTTAGCTAAAAGGCTTATAAATTTAGACATGAATTTTGCGCTTTTAAAAGATTCAAAGTACACTTCCATAACAGTTGGTAGGATTAATGTTGAATCATCTTCAGAAATCGAAAAAGAGTTAAGTAAACTGACTGACGAATTAAATCTTTATACAGTTGCTGATGACAATAAATCAACAATGGTAGTTGTCGTCGTGACTTTAAAACAATTTAAAGACGAAGTTTATAGTATACTTCGTAAACATGACTTTGAGAAATATGAAATAGGTGATGTTGAGGGTACTCCACAACAAATTATTTCTAGTGCTGATTCTAGATTACAAACAATCGAATCTGAACATAATGCTGTAATACAAGATTTAAAAGTTGTTGCAGAAAAATGGGATGATGATATATTAGCTCTCAAAGAACAATTAGAAAATGAAAAAGCAAAAAATGAAATATTTTCTGCATTTGTTCAAACTAAAGACACATTTATGCTTGAAGCATGGGTTCCTGAAAAGGATGTTAAAAAAGTTGAACAATTAGTGGAAAAAACTTCTAATGGACATTATGCCTTTGAAGAAATTAGCATCGAAGGCAATCGTGATGATGAAAATGTACCGGTTTTACAAAACAATCCAGGTTATGCAAAACCATACGAGTTCCTCGTTGATATGTATTCTCCAGTAAGATATAATGAAATTGACCCAACAATATTTGTTGCAATTATGTTCCCATTCTTATTTGGGTTCTGTTTAACAGATGCATTTTATGGTATTTTCGTTTTATTAATAGGAGTAGTTTTAGTACGTGGTATGGGTAAAATCAAAAAATCAATGGATGCATTTGGTAAAATACTAATTATGTCTGGTATATGGGCTATAATATTAGGTCTTGTAACTAATGGTTTCTTAGGGGACTTCCCTGAAAGAATGTTAGGTATACGTTTACCTACTGTTATTCCAGCTATTGAAGCTTTCAAACATCCAGATACAATTTTAATAATAGCTATCATTATCGGTGTGATTTATACTAACATCGCTTTCATAATAGGTGCTATTGACAACTATAGATATGGAAATAAAAAAGAAGCTATTGGATCTCAACTTTGTTGGTTTGTATTAGAAATTGGTGTTATATTTTTAGCTTTAGGATTCCTTATACCTGCTATAGGTATGATTGGTATGATTATTGGCCTAATTTTCGTCATTGTCTGTATTGGAATGTTAGTTTATGCTAATGGTGCTTATGGAATTATGGATATTTTCGGATTTATGGGAGACATATTGTCATATGCTCGTCTTTTAGCTTTATGTTTAGCTACTGGTGGTATTGCAATGACAGTAAACATTTTAACACAAATGTGTTATGGTATGATTCCTGTTATCGGAGTTGTAATAGCTATTATTATATTCATATTCGGACACATTGCAAACTTCTTGTTCCAAGTATTAGGTGCATTCATTAATTCTTTACGTTTAAACTACGTAGAATTCTTTTCACAATTCTTTATGAGTGGAAAAAGCAAATTCGAAGCTTTCAAAGCTAGTAGAATTTATACAAAAATTAAAAATTAAAAAAAATTTTATGATATTTTAAATTTAAAAATTTTATTAATTAACTATTATTAAAAAAGGTGAATTAAATATGGTAGAAATCGCTTTAGGAACTGCTCTTGCAGCTATTGGTGCTGGAGTAGCAATTGGTTTTGCTGGATTAGGTTCTGGTTTAGGTCAAGGTATGGCAGCAGCAGGTTCTGTAGGTGCTGTTGCAGAAGATAACGATATGTTTGCTAGAGGTATTATTTTCTCTGCATTACCAGAGACTCAGG
>JABUVA010000027.1:11790-19315 GCA_021442885.1 Methanobrevibacter sp.
AGAGGTATTATTTTCTCTGCATTACCAGAGACTCAGGCTATTTACGGATTCTTGATTGCTATCTTACTTATGGTATTCGGTGGAATCTTAGGTTAGGAGGCATTCTATGAGCTCAGGCACTGATAAAATTATTTCAAGCATTATGTCTGAAGCCCAGGATAAAGCTGATAAAATCATTCAAGAGGCTCAAGCAGAAGTAGACAAAATTAATGCAAAAGCTACTAAAGATGCTGATGCTGAAAAGAATAAAATTTTAGAAAACGGTAAAAAACAATCTGATATGAGATATCAGCAAATTATTTCCGAAGCTAAGATGAATGCTCGTAGAGCAGAATTAGATGGTAAAGAAGAGGTAATTGAAGCTGCATTTAGTAAAGCAACCGATGAATTAGCTCAAATGGCTTCCTCTAATGATGCAAAATATACAGAATCCTTAATTAATATGATTAAAGAAGCAGCTGCTGAAATTGGTGGTGGCAAATTAATCGTTAAGGTAAAAAATTCTGATGCTAGTACAGTTAGTGGTAAACTAAGCACAATCGCAAATGAAGTAACCAATGAAACTGGTGTTCAAACAGAGTTAACATTAGGAGACTCTATTGATGTAATTGGTGGTGCTGTGCTTGTAACTGCAAATGGAGATATAGAAGTTAATAACACTATTGAATCTAGATTAGATAGGAATAAAAAGATATTGCGTAGTGAAGTAGCTAATATTTTATTTAGTCTTTAAGGAGGATAAATTATGGCAGATGAAATTGCTACACTTATTAGTTCAATGGGGATTGGTGGAGAAACACTATTAGTTTTCTGTATCATTGCAATTGTTGTTGTAGGTGCTGTTGTGGTAATTATTGCAACTAGACCAATATTAGACATTTATCCTTATCTTAATCCAAGTGCTAGAGTAAGAGCTAGAAAAGGAAGACTTTTTAATGAAAAGCAAATTGGAGAACTTGTTGATGCAAAAGATGTTGCTGAAGTAGAAAATTATCTTAAAGGTTTTCCAGACTATGCTGAAATTTTAGATGAATATCCACTAGAAAAAGCTTTAGATATTCAAGTTTCTCAAACTTATGATTTCATTGCAAAACTTGCTCCAAAAGAGGTAAAAGACCCATTTGTAGCTATGGCAAAGAAAGTAGATATAGATAATATTAAATCACTTCTCATAGCTAAAGAAGTAGGTCTCAGTGTTGATGAAACCAAAGAGTTATTAATTCCTGGTGGATCATTATACGAGGATCTTCTTAATTTAGTAGATGCTGAAAGTGTTAATGATATTGTAACAAGTTTAGATGCTACTGAATATATTGTAACTTTAGGAGATGCTGTTCCGGCTTATGAAGAGACCGGTATGGTTTTTTATTTAGAAGCTGCTCTAGATAAACATTATTTAAAGAAAGTACTATCTTCTCCTGATGTTCCTGCAGATGAAAACAAAGAAATTGTTTACTCATTTACAGGTACAAAAGTTGATATTGCTAATTTAAAATTAATAATTAGATCTAAAGAAGATGGCTTATCCTATGATGATGTCAGTCCTTTCATGTTAACTGAAGGGTATCATTTACGTGAATGGAAACTTAAAGATTTAATGGAATCACCAGATATAACTAATGTAATTTCTGGTTTAGAAGGTACTAAATATGCTCAAGCTCTAGGTGATGCAATTGGTGTTTATAATGAAACAGGTAATGTTGCAGTATTTGAAAGAGCTTTAGATGAATATTTAGCTTCCCATGCTAAATCATTAGCTTCTAAAAAACCATTAGGCGTAGGTCCAATTATTGGATACTTAAGTCAAAAAGAAACTGAAATTAAAAACTTAAAAATTATTACAAGAGCAAAAAGAGAAGTTGGATTCCCAAAATCTAAAATCGTGGAGATGTTAATATGAGTTCAGTAGGAATTATTGGAGATTTTGATATGGTTTCAGGATTTAGATTAGGTGGGGTTAAAAAAGCCGAAATTGCTAATGATAAAGAAACAGCTATTGCAGCTCTTGATAAATTTTTAGAAGATGATGTTTCTATTATTATAATCACACAAGTATTAGCTAATGAAATTAGAGAACATATTAATAGAAAAATAGGTTCTAATGTATTGCCAATGATAATTGAAATTCCTGATAAAGACGGGTCCTCTGAAGGATCATCTGATCAAATGGCAGATCTTATTAAAAGAGTTATTGGGGTAGAGATGGTTAAATGATTATTGAAGGAAAGATTATTAAAATTGCTGGGCCTGTTATTGTCGCAGATGGTATGAGAGGGACCCAGATGTATGAAATGGTAAGAGTAGGTGATCAAAAGCTTATTGGAGAAATTATTGAGCTTGAAGGTGACACCGCTACCATTCAGGTATATGAAGAGACCGCAGGTATTGAACCGGGTCAAGTTGTAGAAAGTACTGGAGGGCCTTTATCAGTAGAATTAGGTCCAGGTGTAATGGGATCCATTTTTGATGGTATTCAAAGACCATTAGAATTAATTAAAAAAGAATCTGGGGATTTCATTGCTAGAGGTGTAGATGCACCATCCATTAGTAAAGAGAAAAAATGGACATTTAAACCAGTAGCTAAAGTTGGAGACAAAGTAAAAGGTGGAGATGTACTTGGTGAAGTACAAGAAACCTCTGCTGTATTGCAAAAAATTCTAGTACCACCAACTATTGAAGGTGAATTAACTCAATTAGTTAGTGAAGGTGAATACACTGTATTAGAAGATATTGCTAAAGTCAAAACAGCTAATGGTGAAGAAAGCATTCAAATGCTTCAAAAATGGCCTGTAAGAAAAGGTCGTCCATACACTGAAAAGTTAGACCCTAATATTCCTCTTGTAACTGGTCAAAGAGCACAAGATACCTTTTTCTCAGTTGCAAAAGGTGGGGCTGCAGCTATTCCAGGACCATTTGGGTCTGGAAAAACTGTTACACAACAACAATTAGCTAAATGGGCAGATGCAGATATTGTTATCTATATTGGTTGTGGAGAACGTGGAAACGAAATGACTGAGGTACTCTCAGAGTTCCCATTCCTTGACGACCCAAAAACAGGTAACCCTATTATGGACAGAACTGTTCTTATTGCAAACACTTCTAACATGCCGGTAGCTGCTCGTGAAGCATGTGTATATACTGGAATTACTATTGCAGAATATTATCGTGATCAAGGTTACGATGTAGCACTTATGGCAGATTCAACCTCAAGATGGGCTGAAGCTATGAGGGAGATTTCAGGAAGACTTGAAGAAATGCCAGGGGAAGAAGGTTACCCTGCATACTTAGCATCTAGACTTGCTCAATTCTACGAAAGAGCAGGAAGAGTAGATACTATTGGTACTGATCCAAAAGTAGCATCTATTACCGTAGTTGGTGCTGTATCACCTCCTGGTGGGGACTTATCTGAACCAGTTACTCAAAACACTTTACGTATTTGTAAGGTATTTTGGGCTTTAGATGCATCCCTTGCAGACAGACGTCACTTCCCATCTATTGATTGGTTACAAAGTTATTCATTATATGTTGACAGTATCCAAGCATGGTGGCAAGAAAATGTAGCTAGTGACTGGAGAGCAGTTCGTGATGAAGCTATGGTATTATTACAAAAAGAAGCAGAATTACAAGAGATCGTACAATTAGTCGGTCCTGATGCTTTACCAGAAATAGATCAAGCTACATTAGAAACTACTCGTATGTTAAGAGAAGACTTCTTACAACAAAATGCGTTCGATGATGTAGATACTTACTGTGCACCTGCAAAACAATATAAAATGTTACAAACAATTCTTTTATTCCAAAAAGATGCGATTGCTGCAATAAACAGAGGTGTACCAATACAAAAAATCGTAGCATTACCTGTTAAAGAGGATATTGCAAAAATGAAATATGTACCAGAAGATGAGTTTGAAGCTAAGATTGATCAAATCCAAGCAGATATTACCAAACAATGCAGTGAGGCTTAAAAATGAACACAAATATTAAAACTAGAGAATATACTACAGTTTCTGAAGTTTCAGGGCCTTTAATGGTTGTTGAAGGTGTTGATGGCGTTGGATACAATGAGATTGTAGATATTGAAACACCTAATGGTGAAAAAAGGAGTGGACAAGTTCTTGAAGTAACTAAAGATGTTGCTGTTATCCAAGTTTTCGAAGGAACAAGTGACTTAAACACTAAAAATACTAAAACTAGATTCACTGGTGAAACTGCTAAAATTGGAGTTTCTAGAGATATGATGGGCCGTATTTTCAACGGTATTGGTAAACCTATTGATGGTGGACCAGAAATAATTCCAGATGAAGAATTAGATATTAATGGAGCTCCAATGAACCCTGCTTCTCGTGAATTCCCTGAAGAATTTATTCAAACTGGTATCTCTACCATTGACGGAATGAACACTTTAGTAAGAGGACAAAAACTCCCTATCTTTTCAGGGTCTGGTATGCCTCACAACGATTTAGCAGCTCAAATTGCAAGACAAGCAAGAGTACTTGGTGATGACACTGAGTTTGCAGTTATATTTGCTGCTATGGGTATTACTCACGAGGAAGCTAACTTCTTTATGAGAGACTTCGAAAGAACAGGTGCTCTTGAAAAAGTAACAGTATTCATGAATTTAGCAGACGACCCAGCTATTGAAAGAATTTTAACTCCAAAAATGGCTTTAACAACTGCTGAATACTTTGCATTCACTTTAGGTATGCAAGTATTAGTTATCTTAACTGATATGACTAACTATTGTGAAGCATTAAGGGAAATTTCTGCAGCTAGGGACGAAGTTCCTGGAAGAAGAGGATATCCTGGTTACATGTATACTGACCTTGCTAACATCTATGAACGTGCAGGACGTATTGCTGGTAAAGAAGGTTCTATTACTCAAATGCCTATTTTAGTTATGCCTCAGGATGATATTACTCACCCAATTCCAGATTTAACTGGATATATTACTGAAGGGCAAATTGTATTAGGTAGGGAGCTTTATAGGAAAGGTATTTACCCACCTGTTGATGTACTTCCATCTCTATCTCGTTTGATGAGTGGAGGTATTGGTGAAGAAAAAACACGTAAAGACCACAGTGGTGTATCTGACCAACTTTATTCTGCATATGCAGAAGGTCGTGAATTAAGAGATTTAGTTGCGGTTGTAGGGGAAGAAGCACTTACTGAAAGAGATCAAAAGTTCTTAGAATTTGCACAAGCATTTGAAGATAGGTTCATTACTCAAGCTAAAGATGAAGACAGAACAATCTTTGAAACTTTAGATCTTGGTTGGGATTTACTTAAAATCTTACCTAGAACAGAACTCAAACGTCTTAAAGATGAGTTTATTGAAGAATTCCTTGAACGTTCTGGTGTCAATGTCGAATAATTTCATTAACATGTTAATGAGGTGATGAAATGGCACAAGATATTATAGAGGGAGTAAACCCAACAAGGATGGAATTACTTACTCTTAAAGATAGAACAAAACTTGCAGTAAAAGGGCATGGTCTCTTAAAAGAGAAAAGAGATGCTCTTATTAAAGAGTTTTTTGATATCTTAGATCGTGTTAAAGGTATTCGTGAAAATGCAGAAAGAAGTCTTAAAGAAGCAACTGAGGCTTTAGTAGAAGCCCAAATTGTTATGGGTGATTTAGCAGTTAAAAAAGCTTCATTATCTGTAAAAGAATCAATTGATGTTGATATTACATCTAGAAGTATTATGGGTGTTTCAGTACCTATTACTAATATTAAAGTAGATGAAAACAGATCAATTATTGATAGAGGTTATGGATTTGCAGGCACTACAATACAATTAGATGAAGCTGCTAAAAAATTCGAGGATTCAGTTAAATACTTAATTGAACTTGGTGAAGTAGAAAAAACTATTTTTCTATTGGCTGAGGAAATTGAGTCTACTAAACGTAGAGTAAATGCTTTAGAGCATATTATGATTCCAAGATTTGAAAACACAGAAAAATATATTGATATGAGACTTCAAGAAATGGAAAGAGAAAACTTTGTTAGATTGAAAATGATTAGATCTACAATTGAAAAACAACAAGAAGTTGAGGAAGGACTCGCTGAAAAACCTAGCGATGTACCTGAATTAAGAGTCTAGTTGTTTTCACAACTTCTCTTTTTTATTATTCTTTTTTTTTAAGGTTTTTAAAATGAGACGAAATCCTATGGACCTATGGTTAGAAGATCCAGATAATAAAGCTAAAGTTTTCATGTGGATTACATATGCTATGGTTATAGTTACTTTTATGATAACTATTGGGATAATTTTATTTATTGCTTATTTAGTAGGTATTTTCTAAACTGGCTATTTTTTCAGTTGTTAATTTGACTTTTTCTATTAATTTTTTTAAATTTTTATTCTTATCAACTATTGTAAGTAATGGTTCCCCTTTTTCGGTAATTGATCCATTGTAAGGTAAGTCATAGATATTTTTAAGAGATAATGGTTTAAATTTATTAGTTTTATTTGCATATATTATTTTTTTATAGCTATACTCTTTTATTTTAGGTATTTCGATTAAATTTCCTTTACATGCTTGAATATGAGCATATAGCATATTATTTTTAAAAACATTTTCAAGACATTCATATGTTCCTTGTATTCTTGGATTTATTTCTATTACATATAATCCGTTTTCATTAGCTATAAAATCAACACCATTTGATCCAACTAGCTTAAATTCTTTTATTAGTTTTTCTGATATTTCTTTCATTTCTTTATTTAATTGATTAGCATTTGAATATATTTCTTCTGTTAGTGGAGTTATATTTCCTATATATGTGAAGTTGTTTTTCTCTCCAAAGTCGTTTGCTGTTAGTAGTCTTGAATTTATCATGTGTTTTGCTTCACTTCCAGTACCTAGTGTTGATGAGCTTACATTTACTCCAGAAATATACTCTTGCACAATCCAATTATTTTCAATATCATTTAATTGATTTAAGCTATCATCATTTAAAAGATTTATGTTATACCCTCCACTTCCTGATAGAGGTTTTAAAATAAATTGCTTTTCTTCATAATTTTTATAGATTTCAATAGCTTCATCTACATTATTTACCTTAAAAGTCATTGGAGTTAAATAATTTTTCTTAATTTTTTCATAGAATTTAAACTTATCTTCAATATTTTCAACAGATGTATTTCCCATTATTTTACTTTTATATTTACTATACTTTCCTTTAAAATCACTTGCATAAACACCTGTTTGAAGTACTATTTCATCTGCAATTTCTAAATATTCTTCAGATTCTTTTAAAATATTTTCAGGCGAAAATAGCTCTTCAAATGATCCGCAGGATTCTCCATCAGATTCCTCTAAAATACATTTAACATTTTCAATGTTTGGAAAATCAGCAGTTTTAAAATAGCTAGTTGAAAATACATTATAATCTAATTTAAGGGATGATTCAACTAAACAACGTGTATTAATCCCTATAATTAAAAGATTTTTTATTGAAGATGAATTAATGCTCATAATTATTCAACTCATTAATTAAACTTATCTATTTTTAACAAAAAA
>JABUVA010000027.1:19337-22365 GCA_021442885.1 Methanobrevibacter sp.
AAAGAATAATAAAAAAAGGGATAGTCCCGAGCGGAGTCGAACCGCCGTCTCCGGGTCCAAAGCCTAGAAGGATTACCACTACCCTACGGGACTATGCGTTATTTTACAATAACATATAATTTTCTCTATTTCTTACTATTTAAATATATCGATTTTCAATGTTTTTAATAAAGATACAAAGATCATGCCATTTACAACCTAAACATATGTCTTTAACATCATCTCTACTTTTAAATCTTTTATTTATAATTTCAAACAATTCTTCTGATTTAAAATAATCTTTTTTAGGAAGTTTTTTTAATACTTCATCATCCATTGAAATAATTTTATTGTTTTCAATAGTGCTTTCACAAATACCATTTTTTAAATTAGGACAAGCTTTACAAAGATCATCAGGAGTATTAACAACTTTTATCTTAGTATCTTTGATTTTTCTTTTCTCATTAACTTTAATCATATTTTCTACAAATTTCTCATCATATCCATAGCCTTGAAATCCTTGAAGACATAATAAATGATGTGCTCTTAGAATAAGTGTCATAATAATCATTTAAATTTATAAAACTCATTAGATTTAAGTATATATGATTGTTTTAAAAAGATTTTTAATTTTTTCAATAGCTAGTTTTAATAATATATTTTATTTAAGATAAAATAAATATTATAAATCATGATTTCATTAAAAAAAGAATTAACCTATTATTCTGGCTGTTTTATAATGGGATTAATTTTTGCTTTTATTGTATGGTTATTTTTAATAGTTATGACATATGGGGTTAGTATCGTATGGCATTTCATTCCTAATATTTTTACTTTTAAAATATACCCTCTAATAATATGTTTAATAGGTGGAGTTATATTAGGATTAATAAAAATAAAATATGGTGAAAGTCTTGATTTAATGGGTGATTTATTTAAGAAAATTAAAAATAAAGAAAAACTTCATAGTGAAAATATAATATTAATGTCAGTTTCTGCATTGGTTCCTATGATTTTTGGAGGAAGTATTGGGCCTGAAGCAGGATTATGTTGTGTAATTGTAGTTCTTTGTATGTGGATTAGTAAATATATGACTTTTTTTAATAAAAATATTTATGGATTCTATGATATTGGAATAAACTCTGTATTTACATTAATATTTTTATCACCAATATATGGTCTCGTTACTCCTGTAACAAGTGAAACAAATACTAAAAAGAAATTATTTAGTAATATAGTTTGTTTAGTCGGAGCTGTTATTTTATTTTATTTCCTATTGACTTATGTTGGGGGAATTGCAGGTTTACCTCGTGTAGAAAGCTATAATATATCTAATTTTGAAAGAATATGGGGAATACCTCTAATTTTTATTGGATCAATGTTAGGAATACTATATTTAATATTTGAAAAATATTGTGGAATATTTTTTAATAAATTTAAATCTAAGTATAATATTTTAATTTCTTGCATACTTGGAGGATTGTTATTAGGTATTATTGGTACATTTTTCCCATTGACTCTCTTTTCTGGCGAAGAAAATATGAGAATAATACTAGAAACTTACTTAATGTATAGTCCTGTTTTTTTAATAGGTATTGGTATTATTAAATTGTTTCTTACTCATTTTTGTATTAAATCTGGATGGATTGGAGGGCCGTTTTTCCCTACAATATTTTGTGGAATAAGTATTGGTTGTGGATTATCTATGATATTAGGATTAGATATTGCATTTACAGTATCTATTGTTACTGCTGCACTTCTTGGAGTCTCATTAAAAAAGCCACTAATTGTAGTGTTGATTTTACTTTTATGTTTCAATATTCGGATAATACCTTGGTTAATTATAGCTGCTCTTATTTCTTATCTTATACCAACAGATTGGATAAATTCAGAAAATAGAGATATAGCTAATAGTTAGTGTTTTAAAATAAGTTTTTATTGTTTTTGAAAAAGTAGTAATATGCTCAAATATTCTTTTAATAAATATTAGAGCATATAAAATTAAAATTAGTCTTTTGGTAAAAATACTTTTGAAACAGCACTAGCACCTAATATTTTTATAATATCTCCAAAGATAAATGGAATTAATCCCATTACTAATAAACTGTAAATGCTTAATACAGTTCCTTTTGTGAAATAAGCCCATACAGCTAAACCAGTTAAACCTGGAATGTATATTAAAGCAAAATTAGCTATTCCAATTACTAATATTGCACTAGTAAATTTACGGGATGATGCGTACTTTTCAGTAATTGCTCCAATGAAATAGGATGCAATTAAAAATCCTAAGAAGTATCCGCAGTTAGAACCAAGAACAACATCAAGTCCTCCTTTCATTCCTCCAAACCATGGAATAAATGAAATACCTATTAAAATGTATAGTATCTGTGATAGAAGACCGTATTTTTTTCCTAATATTAACCCTGCTGATAAAACAGCAAAGGTTTGTGCAGTTATAGGAACAGGAGTCCATGGTAAAGGCATGGCAACTTGTGCCATTATACCAGTAAAACAAGCCATTAAAAATGACATTAATATTTTTGTTATAGTGCTTGAAGTTTGTATTTTATCAAAAATGTTTTTTCTAGCAATATAAAGTTCATCAATTGTTATATTCATTTACTGCCTCCTTTTTATTAATATTCCATTATAATATATAGTATTGATATTATAAATAGTTACTTATTCAAAAGTCGTTTTACCATTGTTTGATGAGCCATAATTTCAATTTCATCATTAAATTTTTCCAAATGTTTTATATTATATTTTCCCTTTAGTGCATTAAATATAAGATTATCGGCTAATTGAGGATTTTTTGGAAGTATATGTCCATGAAGATAAGTTCCAATAAAGTTTTTATATGTCATCCCTTCTTTTTTGTCTTTACCCTTGTTTCTGTGACCTACTGGTTTACTATTTTAGGTTTTATAGTTTCGTTTCACTCTTTTGTTTTTGCTTGATCATATACTGATTTTATAGTGTCCATATCTACACTAGTATAAATTTGAGTTGTGGATAAGCTTGAATGTCCTAATAATTGTTGAATTAC
>JABUVA010000028.1:0-2622 GCA_021442885.1 Methanobrevibacter sp.
TTGATTTTCCAGTTATTACAATTAAAGATATGGTTTCTGTCCAAAAGAAGCTAGTTGATTCATTTGGAATTGATGAACTTGTTGCTGTTATTGGCGGATCTATGGGTGGAATGCAGGTACTTCAATGGATGGTTTCCTATCCTAAAATGGTTAAAAAAGCAATTCCAATAGCTACTACTGCACGTTCATCACCTCAACAAATTGCATTTAATGAGGTTGGTCGTCAATCTATTTTCTCAGATCCTAAATGGAATGGTGGGAATTATTATAATTCTGGTGAAATACCTAAAGGTGGTCTTGCTGTAGCTCGTATGGTTGCTCATATTACTTATTTAAGTGATGATGCAATGTATGAAAAATTTGGTCGTGATTTGCAAGATAAAGAACAGGTTACTTATGATTTTAACATTGATTTTCAAGTTGAAAGTTATCTTCGCCATCAAGGAGAGTCTTTTGTTAAAAGATTTGATGCAAATAGTTACCTTTATCTTACAAAAGCTATAGATTTATTTGATTTATCTGTTAATAACTCTTTAATTGAGGGTTTTAAAAATGTTGAGTCTAAAGTTGAAGTTGTAGCTATTGATTCTGATTGGTTATATCCTATTGAACAGAACGAAACTATTGTTTCTAATTTAAGTGCTAATAATGTTGAAGTTTCATATTCTGAGTTAAAATCTAGTTATGGGCATGATGCTTTTCTTTTAGAAAAAGCACAACTTAATTATATTATTTCTAAATTTTTATCTGATAATGTTGTATCTGATTTAATGAATATTGAAGTTCCAACTATTAAACAAACAGAGGATATTAATAAAGCAGCTAAATTAATGTTGGATAAACAGGTTACTCATATTCCTGTTGTTAATGATGATTTTAAGTTAGTTGGAATTGTTACCAGTTGGGATTTATCTAAAGCTATTGCTACTAATACTAATTCTTTAAATGATATTATGACTAGAAATGTGATGTTTTGTTATAATGATGATGCTATTGAGGATGTTGTTTCTAAAATGAGAAAATGTGATATTTCAGGGATGCCTGTAGTTGATAAAAACAAAAAACTTGAAGGTTTAATAACTTTTGATCAAGTTAGTCATTTAGTTTCTAGTTATAAATATTATGAGTAGTTTAAAAAAAGTTAATAGACTCATTATAATAATGAGTCTTTTTAGATTTATTTTATAGCTTTATTTAAAGCTTGGTCAATATCAGCTATTAAATCTCTTACATCTTCAATTCCTACAGATAATCTAAGGAAATCTGGAGTAATTCCACTTTCAATTAATTCTTCTTCTGTCATATTTGAGTGTGTTGTACTAGCTGGGTGAATTACTAATGTTTTTGCATCTGCTATGTTTGCTACATGAGATAATAATTCAACACTTTGGATGAACTTTTTCCCTTCTTCAAGTCCTCCTTTTATCCCGAATCCTACTATACATCCATAATTTCCATTTAAATATTTTTGAGCCATTTCATGGTTTTCATTGTCTTCAAGTCCTGGATAGTTAACCCATGATACTGCAGGATGTTCTTTTAAGAATTTAGCTATTTCTAATGCGTTTTCACAGTGTTGTTTTACTCGTATGGATAGTGATTCTGTACTTTGTAAAATCATAAATGCATTTAATGGACTTAGTACAGTTCCCATATCTTTCATTAGGTGGGCTCTTGCTTTCATAATGTATGCTTTTTCTCCAAATGCTTCACTATAAATAAGGCCATGATATGCTTCATCAGGTTTTGTAAATGCAGGGTATTTTCCATTTGTCCAATCAAATTTTCCACCATCTATTATTACTCCTCCCATAGTTGTACCTGTTCCTGAAAGGAATTTAGTTGCTGAATGTACTACAATATCTGCACCATGATCTAGTGGTCTTACCATTGTAATTGCACATGTATTATCAACAATTAAGGGGATATTATGTTTATGAGCTATTTCGGATATTTTTTCAAAGTCAGGAATATCTAATTGAGGATTTCCTATTGATTCTGTGTAAATCGCTTTAGTATTTTCATTAATAGCTTCTTCATATGCATTTAAGTCATGTGTATCAACAAAATTTACTTTAATCCCCCATTCTGGGAAAGTATTTTTAAATAATGTGTAGGTTCCACCATATAGGTTGTTTGATGCTACTATTTCATCACCTGCACCAGCAATATTTAGTATGGATAAAAGTACTGCAGACATTCCTGTGGATTGTGAAAGTGCTCCAACTCCGTTTTCAATAGCAGCTATTCTTTTTTCTAAAACTTCATTTGTTGGGTTGGAAATACGGGTATATACATGACCTTCTTTTTCAAGTGCATATAATTGTTGTGCTGTTTCAGCATCTTCAAAAGCATATGAGCTTGTAAGGTAAATTGGTGTTGCTCTTGCTCCTGTTGTTGGATCTGCATTTTCTTCTCCTGCATGTACTTCTAATGTTCTTTCATGCTATTTCCTTTTTGTCATTTTCATTACCTTTTTTAAAACTTTTTTAGAAATTTTTATAATTTTAATCGAATTGTTTTTTTTTGGCTTCTTATTTTTAATTATTATAGGTTTTTGTTATTATTGTTTTTTATTTAATTTTTTAAATTTATTAATATAGTTTATCATTTAGTAAAATA
>JABUVA010000028.1:2860-7659 GCA_021442885.1 Methanobrevibacter sp.
TGACAGCATTGCATAAATATCAAAACCTTTATATACTATGGTAGTCTAATTATAATTAATTAGCTTTAAGTTTTAAAGTTAATTTTGGTATATGCTTATACATTGTAGGAGATGTAATTAGGTAGTTTATATCATTGGAGATGAGTTGGTACATAGATATAATGGTATAAGTTGTCTAAATTTTTTGCATAGGTGGTTTTGTCTATTATTGGAGATAAAAATGGTAATAGGTATAATAAATAGATGAAATCACCTAGGTTGTTTTTCTAATAATTTTTATTTTATACAAGTCTATTCTAATATTTTATCAATATCTACTTCTTTTAAGACTTTTTTTCTAAGAATTTTATCAATTCCAGTTCCATATTGTGCTGCTTTTTTAGGTCTATATGCAAATTCATCAGGAAGTCCTAAATTTGATCCAAGATTTCTTAAAATATTTTTACGTAATTTATCCTCTTCATTAGCTATTTTATATTCTACAGGTATATTTAGTGCAAATTCAACAAGGTTTTTATCTAAAAAAGGCAACCTTAATTCAACACCATTTGCCATAGAGACAGCATCGTCACGCTCTAAATTAACATGATACATATTATCAATATCATATCTTAACTCTTCTGAAAGTTTTCCAGTTTTAAATGATTTTAAATACCTATTGTATCCTGCAAATAGTTCATCTGCCCCCTGACCTGAGATTGCTACTTTTAACCCATCTTCATGAATTTTCTTACAAGATAAGTAGATTGTCATCCCAACACCTATTTTCATTAGGTTATTTTCACCAATAAGTTTAACGACCTCTTCTAGATTTTCTTTTATAATTTCAGGTGTTATTTCTATGGTTTTTAAAGGTAGTTTGAACCATTTTGCTAATTTTTTACTAGCTATTATATCTTTACTGTTCTCTTTACCAACTGTGTATAGTGTGATTTTAAGATTTTTATTTTCAGATATTTTTTTTAAAAGGAGTGTTAAAATAGCACTATCTACTCCTCCAGAAAATATTACTGCTATTTCATCTAAGTTTAATACTCGTTTTAAGGTAGCTAGTTTAAGTTTACTTTCTAGTTGTTTTGTTATATCTCCAGTAACTTGAATTTGTTTATTAGCTATTTTATCTAAATTTGATATGACTTTCCAATTGTATAAAATTTCCCCAGGTTTCAATCTTTTAATATCTTCAATATTCAATTGTTTTAATGAATATTTACTACTTGAGAAAGCATTAAATTTATCAGTTTTTCCATAAAATAGTGGTTTTACTCCTAAGGGATCACGAGCTATAGCTAAATTTTCACCATCATAAACAGCAAAACTATAATCTCCATCTAAAAGCCTATTAGTTTCCTCCACTGATTCTAATAAATCTGAATTTTTACTATAAAAATACTCTATAAGTTTTAAAATTAAATAGCTATCTGTTAAAATAGTGGTTTTTTCATAAACTTTACCAACATAGTTAACTAATGATTTAAAATTATAAATTTCTCCATTAAAAACTATTGTTAGTTTACCATTAGTTAAAGGTTGATAATTATCTTCTAATTCTCCTAAATTAAAAATACTTAATAAATTATGTCCTAATGCAATCTTATGATTATTATTTGTAGTAAAATCATTTAAATTAATATCTAAAAAAAGTTCATCATCTAAAAATAAACCAGTTGAATCTGGTCCTCTATTTTTTGTTAATTTAAGAAGATTAATTAATATTTTATCATTAAACTCTCCTTCAAGACCTACAATAGAACACATATTATTATGTTTTATTATAATTTTATAAATTATTTTTTAATTACATTTATTAATATTAAATTATATAGTTAGTTATATTATAGTTAGAATAAGGAGATTTATAGTATGGAAATTAAAGAAGATGCAGAGAAAATTGTAGAAGAATTTTCAGAAAAATTAGCAGATATTCCAGATCTTGAAGAAACATGGTATATTACAGATAATTTAAATCTCACTCGTACGGATATTGCTCATAAGAAAAATTCAGAAAAAATATTAAGGAATGCACGTATAGATAAAGATGGAAATCTTATTGTTAAAAAAGCAGATTGGATTTAAGATTATTATATATTAAAATGGGGATTACATTATGAGAATGGATTTAGTATTAGCTGTTCTTGATGTTCCAGGACAATTAGTTAGAGTATTAGAACCTATTAGTGGACTTGGTGCAAATCTTGTTACAGTTATTCACAAAAGAGATGTTAAAGATGATAAAGGTAAAATTCCAGTACAATTAACTTTAGAAGGAAAAAGAGAAAATCTTCAAAGAGTTATAGAGAAATTTAGGGAACTTGAAATAACAATTCTTGAAATGGATGGTTTTGTAAAAAAAATTATTGTGAGCACTATTTTAATTGGTCATATTGTTGATAGTGATATTAGAGATACTATGGATAAAATTAACAAATTAGAAGGTGTTTATGTGTCTGGATTTGATATTCAACTTAACGGTGAAAATAAATCATCTGCACTAATTAACATTGAAGCTGATTTAGATAAAAAACAATTAGTTTTTGATAGAGTTGAAGAAATAGCTAATGAAAAACAATTATTAATGATTAATGAAGTTTAGTGATACTATGAAAGATTGTAGAGTCATAATTATGGGATTTGGTGCAGTTGGTCAAGGAGTGGCTAATGCAATATCCTTAAAAAAAGAAATGATAAAAGAGGAGTATGGTGTTAATTTAAAAATAGTTGCAGCAGCAGATTCTTCAACATCTGCAATATGCCAGGAAGGTTTAGATGAAGATTTGCTTGTTAAAACCAAAAAAGAAACAGGTAAATTAAAAGATTATCCTGAATATGGTGGAGATAAATCAAATATTGATGTTTTAGAAAGTGTTGATTATGATTGTTTATTTGAAGCAACTCCAACTAATATTATTGATGGTGAACCTGGAAGAAGTTTAACTTTAAAAGCATTTAGTGAAGGTAAAGATGTTGTAACCTCAAATAAAGGATATTTAGCACTAAACTTTAATGAAATAATAGAAGCAGCAAAAGAAAATAATGTTCTATTTAGATATGAAGCTACTGTTGGAGGAGCAATGCCAATAATAAACCTTGTTAAAGATACTCTTTCTAGCTGTAATGTATCATCTATTATTGGAATTTTAAATGGAACCACTAACTATATTCTATCTAGAATGACTAGTGAAGGATCATCTTATGAAGATATTCTTCGTGAATCACAAGAATTAGGAATTGCAGAGACAAACCCTGAACAAGATGTAGAAGGTATTGATGCAGCTTGTAAAACTGTTATTTTAGCTAATTCACTTTTATCAATACCAGCAACTTACAGTGATGTTAGTGTTGATGGTATTTCAAGTATTACTTCAGAGGCTATTGATTTAGCTAAAAGAGATGGTTATTTAATAAAACTTATAGCTGAAGTATCTCCAGAAAATCTAAAAGTATCTCCACGTCTTGTAAAAGAAGGTAGTGCTTATGATGTTAATGGTACTTTAAATATGGCTACTGTTAAAACTGATTTAGCAGGAGATGTTTCTGTAATTGGTTTAGGTGCTGGTTCTATAGAAACTGCATCTGCAATGTTAACTGATTTGATTAGTATTTTAAAACTTAAATACTAATTATTTTTTTTCTTTGATTTTTATGAAATATGTAATTTTTATCCCAGATGGGTCAAGTGATTATCCTATAAAAGAATTAGGTGATAAAACTCCTTTAGAAGTAGCTAAAACTCCAAATATTGATAAACTAGCTAAAAAAGGAATTGGTGGATTTACAAATAATGTACCTGAAGAGTTCACTCCTGGTTCTGATGTAGCTAATATGAGTATTTTTGGATATAATCCAGCAAGTTCCTATACTGGTCGAGGTCCTCTTGAAGCTGGAAGTATGGGTATTGATACAACTGAAAATGATGTTATTTTTAGATGTAATACAATAACTGAGGAAGATAATAAAATTGCAGACTTCAATGCAGGCCATATATCTTCTGAAGAAGCAGAAGTTTTAATTAACTCACTAAATCAATACTTTAATGAGAAATATGATGATTTTAAAGGTAAGTTTTATCCCGGAATAAGTTATAGACATTTATTTGTATATTCATTAGATAATGAAAAAGACACTAAAATTCTAGATAATCTAGAAACAATACCACCTCATGATATGGTAGGTGGAGATATTGATGAAAACAGTTCATGGAATCAAGATATAGCTATTGAGATTAAAGAAATCATGAAAGAATCTCAAGAAGTTCTTGAAAATCATGAAATCAATAAAAAAAGAATAGAACAAGGAAAAAATCCTGCTAACATGGTTTGGTTATGGGGACAAGGTACAACACCAACATTACCTAATTTTAAAGAAACTTATGGTCTTAATGGTGCAGTAATTACTGGTGTAGATTTACTTAAAGGAATTGCAGTCTTTGCAGGTCTTGATGTAGTAGATGTTCCAGGAGCTACAGGATTTTTTGACACTGATTATAAAGCAAAAGGTGAATATGGTGTAAAAACTTTAGAAGACCATGATTTACTATTAATTCATATTGAAGCTCCAGATGAAGCAGGACATGCTAAAGATATTAATGAAAAGATAAAAGCACTTGAAAGAATAGATGAATTTATTGTAGGTCCAATATTAGATAGTTTAGAAGGTCAAGATTATAAAATAGCTATTCTACCAGACCATCCAACACCAATTTTAGTAGGTACTCATACTTCTGATGATGTTCCTATAGTAATATATTCAACTACAAGCGATATTACTGATGATGTTGAAAGATTTACAGAAAAAGAAGT
>JABUVA010000028.1:9280-16551 GCA_021442885.1 Methanobrevibacter sp.
TAGATGTGATTGCATATGTTTAATGGAGTTTTTCTATAAAAATTTTCATCTTTTTAAATTAAAGATAGCTATAATTAAAATGATATTTTTAATAATAATTTCATTTTAGCTAATCAGAATTAACAGTATGTGTTGTTATTATTTATTTTCAATTTAAAATATGTTGGTCATATAGGTTGGTTTAACAGAAGAATAGCATATTTAATGATAATGTAATATTTATTAAGATTAATATTCAAATATAAATTATTAATTATTTATGAAATTTTTAAGCATAACATGGAGAGGATTCATCTGACTAAATTTATTATAATAACTGGTGGAGTAGTAAGTTCTATTGGTAAAGGCATTACATCTGCTTCAATGGGCCGTATTTTACGTTCTTATGGTCTTAATGTTGCAGCAATTAAAATTGACCCTTATTTAAATTGGGATTCAGGAACATTAAACCCATATCAACATGGGGAAGTATTTGTAACAAATGATGGTATGGAAACAGATTTGGATTTAGGTCATTATGAAAGATATTTGGATGTTGAATTACCTGGAATATCTAATATTACTACTGGAAAAGTATATGAGTCTGTTATTGCTAAAGAAAGAGCAGGTGATTTTCTCGGTGCATGTGTTCAAGTTATTCCTCATATCACTGATGAAATTAAGGAAATGATAAAAATTACTGCTAATCAAGATGATTATGATGTTGTTTTAATTGAATTAGGTGGTACTGTTGGAGATATTGAAAGTCAACCATTTTTAGAAGCTTTAAGACAATTAAGAAATGATGAAGGCTCTAAAAATGTAATGTTTGTCCATGTTACATTTATTCCTTACTTAGATGCAGCAGGTGAATTTAAAACAAAACCAACACAACATTCAACAAAAGAATTAAGAAGTGTTGGTATTAATCCAGATATTATTGTATGTAGGTCTCAAGAACCTATTGATGATGATTTAAAAGCTAAAATAGCTCATTTTTGTGATGTAGATAAGGATGCTGTTGTAAACACTCCAGATGCAGGAACTATTTATGAAGTTCCATTAGTCCTTGAAGAAAACAATGTAGGAAAAGTTATAGTAGATAGATTAGGTCTTGATGTTAATCCAGATTCTTCAAAATTAGCTCAATGGAGGAGTATTGTCAAATCTCTTAAAATTGAGGATCCTGTTGTAAGAATTGGTATTGTAGGTAAATATGTTGAATTAGAAGATGCATATATTAGTATTCGTGAATCTTTACTTCATGCAGCAGCAGATATTGGTGTAAAGGCAGAAATAGTATATATTAACTCTGATGTAGATGAAAATGATAAAGAAGCTATGGATTCATTCTATTGGGAGCTTATGAAATTACATGGTATTTTAATTCCTGGTGGATTTGGAGAACGTGGTGTTGAAGGTAAATTACTAGCTGTAGACTATGCAATAGAAGAAAATATTCCATTATTTGGTATTTGTTTAGGAATGCAATCTATGGTAATTCAATTTGCAAGACGTAATGGATATCCTAATGCTAATAGTTCTGAATTTGACAAAAATAATTCCCATCCTGTTATTGATATGATGGAAGAGCAGAAAAAAATCAAAAACATGGGTGGAACAATGCGTTTAGGTTCTTATGATTGTAAAATTATTGAAGGAACTAAAACTTTTGATGCTTATCAAGAAACTGACATCGAAGAGCGTCATAGACATAGGTTTGAGTTCAATAATGAATATAGGGATTGTTTACAAGATATCTATGTTAAAAATGAAAACAAAGGTATTATAATTTCTGGTACAAGTCCTGATGATTTCTTAGTAGAAATTATTGAACTTCCAGATCATCCTTGGGCTATTGGTTGTCAATTCCATCCAGAGTTTAAATCTAGACCTAATAGGCCACATCCATTATTTAAATCATTTGTCGATGCTGCTTATGGATATTCTAAAAACTGGTGGAATCCATTTAAATAAATTTTAATATTTTATATTATAATATGATGAATGATTTTGATGTCAGAGAATTATAAAAAACAGAAATGGGGCAGTTCTTTGTCATTTTTAATGGCAATGATTGGGGCTGCTGTTGGTCTTGGAAATATTTGGAGATTTAGTTATGTCCTTTACTCAAATGGTGGAGGAGCATTTTTTATTCCATATTTAATAGCTATTTTTTTAATGGCTATTCCTTTTTTAATTTTAGAATATGGAATTGGATTTAGTTTTAGAAGGTCATTTGCAAGAATTTTAGAAAAAATTAATCCTAAACTTGAATTTATCGGTTGGGCACTTGCTTTACTGGTTTTTATTGTCTGTTGTTATTATTTAGTAATTATTTCATGGGATTTTATTTATCTTGTTGCAAGTCCTTTTTCTGTTTGGGGAAGTGATCCTGCTAATTTCTTTTTAACCTCTGTTGGAGGTGGATTTGATTTTAATGGAATAACAAGAATTATTGTACCTACTGTTATTTGTGTAGTTGTTATGTGGGTTATTTTATGGTTTGTTTCTCATAAATCTGTTGAAGATGGAATTGGTAAAGTTTCTAAAATTTTAATTCCTTTACTTTTTATTATTATGGCTATAATTGTTATTTTTTCATTTACTCTTCCAGGTCATGAATTAGGAATCAATGTATTACTTCATCCTAATTGGTCTAGTTTAACTAAAGTAGATATTTGGATTTCTGCTTTTGCACAAGTTATTTTCTCACTTTCAATGGGCCAAGCTGTTGCATTAACTTATGCAAGTTATTTAGATGAAGATTCAAAATTAAATGATAATGTTTTAATTGTTGTAGCTTCTAATTCTTGTTTTGAAATATTTACTTCATTAGGTGTTTTTTCTATTTTAGGTTTTATGTCTTTAAAAGCTGGTGTTCCTATTCAACAGTTAATCGCTGAAGGAACAAGTTTGATGTTTATTGTATTTCCAACAATTTTTGATACAATGGGTGTTTTTGGTAAGATTTTAGGTCCTTTATTTTTCCTTGCAATATTATTTGCAGGTATTACATCGGCTGTTGGGTTTTTTGAACCAATATCTGCATCATTATCAGATAAGTTTAATTTATCACGTAAAAAAACAGTTACAATACTTTGTATTATAGGTTTTTGTATATCACTTATATTTACATCAGGGATTGGAAGTTATCTTGTAGGAATTGTAGATGAGGTTGTTAATGAATTTGGAATATTGTTATTAATAGCTATTCAATGTATTATATTTACTTGGATTTATGGAATTGATCGTTTAATTCCTATTGTTAATAGAAATTCTTGGTTTAAAGTTGGTAAACTATGGACTGTTATTCTTAAATACATCCTCCCAATTGTTTTATTTGTAATATGGGGTTGGGGAATTATTGAATTATATTTTAATGCAAAACCTTTAGAAGGTATTGTGATAATTCTAATAATAATTTTCATTATTATTGCTTCATTACTTCTTACTAAATTTTCTAAAAAACCACAAGTAGAGACATAAACATTTAATAGGTGAAATAATGAGAATTAATGAAAACATAAAATCCATTAGTGGAGATCCTAAAAAGGCCATTAAAAAACTTTCACTACCTATAGTTTTAACAATGCTTCTTGCTGTTGCAAATAATCTTGTTGACAGTATTTGGGTTTCTGGACTTGGTGTAGGTCCATTAGCAGCTATGGGTTTTACAACTCCTATCTTTTTAGTTCTTGTTGGAATAGGTGCTGGTGTAGGTGCTGGTGCAAATTCACTTTTATCACGTTTTGTAGGTGCTGAAGATAGTAAAGGTGTAAATAATGGTGCTATCCATTCATTATTAATAAGTATTGTTATATGTATTATATTAACAGTTTTTTTTGCATTTGCTTTAGAACCTATCCTTTATTTAATGGGTGCAGGTTCAGTAATTAATTATGGATTAGAATATGGGTATATAATTGTTATTTTTTCTTTTACAATTATTCTACCAAATGTTTTTTCTGGAATGTTTAGAGCAGAAGGAGATATTAAAAGAGCTACACTTTCATTAGCTTTAGCAGCTATTATTAATCTTATTTTAAATCCTATTTTTATTTACACTTTAAATTTAGGAATTAAGGGTTCTGCAATAGCTACTGTTGTTGCATCTTTTATAAATCTATTAATTTTTATTTATTGGATGTTTATTAAAAAAGATACATTCTTCTCATATGATTTTAAGAATTTCAAATACCAGTCAAAAATTGTTAAAGATATTTTAGTTGTAAGCTTACCTGCTAGTTTAGAAGAAATTCTAATGGCTGTGGTTTCTATTGTTTTAAATTATTTAGTAGAAATTACAGGAGGAACTATAGCTGTTGCTTCTTTTACAGCAGGATGGAGAATTTTGTCAATGGCTATTATCCCACCATTAGGAATAGCTATATCTTCTATTACTGTTGTAGGTATTGCTTTTGGTGCTAAGAAATTTAAAAATCTTAGAACTTCAGTAAGATATACTGTTAAATTAGGTTTAATTTATTCAATTATAATAACTATTCTTCTATTTATATTCGCTAATCAAATATCTTTATTATTCTCATATTCAACTAATAGTGTTACTATATCAAATGAAATTACAAAATTTTTAAGAATAATGGGATTATATATTATTCCTGTTGCTTTTGGTACTGCAGCAGCTTCTGCTTTTCAGGGTATGGGAAAAGGATTTAGTAGTTTATCAATTACATTGTTAAGGGAAGTGATTTTAGTAAGTATATTTGCTTATTTATTTTCTATTGTATTTGGATTTGGAGTTTTAGGAGTTTATATTGGATTAATTTTAGGTGATATTATTGGTTGTGCAATAGGATATATTGGGCTTGAATATTATATCTATGGTTTGATTAAAAAGGCCAAATCCTAGATTTAATTCTTTTCTTTATTTAAGTTTTAGCTGTTTTTAATTATTTAGTGGCACTGTTTTTATTATAAAAAAATCTTTTTTAGGTTTAAATTTATTAATTAAGAGATATAAAATTAGTATTAGGTATTTTATTATTAAGGGTAAATTAGGGAGATGCTTAATAATTAAATAATTTAATAAGTCTAAGATTTATTAAATGTTAGGTTAAACAGTATTATAGTTATAAATTAAAAAATGAGGGTTAATATGGTTAAACCAAGAAAAAATGACATTTCAAGAGATGAATTTATGTTAACTAAAGGTCTGGCTAAATGTGGTTATGACTGGTGGTGGCATTCATTTACAGCTCATAATAGTGAAACTGGTGAAGAAAAACCATTCTTTTTAGAATTCTTCCTATGTAATCCAGCTACTGGTGGTGATGAACCAGTATTTGGACAATTGCCTGAAAATAAAGCAAATGGTATTAAACCATCTTATTTAATGATTAAAGTAGGATGTTGGGGAAAACAAGCAAAACAAATTCATAGGTTCTTTGGATGGAATAAAATAGATGTAACTAAAACAGTTCCATTTTCAATAAAAGCAGATGATTGTTTCTTAAATGAAAAAGAAACATATGGTAAAATTCATCTAACCAAAGAAGAAAATTCAAAACATCCTGAATATATGTGTGATGCTGGGGATGTTCAATGGAATCTTAAAATCAATAAGATAATCCCATTTAATGTAGGATATGGTGCTGGAAAAACATTAAGAAATATGCAGGTATTTGAAATGTTTTGGCATGTTGAAGGAATGAAATCTGAGTTTGAAGGAGAAATTACAATGGATGGTGTTAAATACACTGTTGATCCTAAAACATGTTATGGATACTCAGATAAAAACTGGGGTAAAAACTTCACCTCTCCATGGGTATGGTTATCATCTAACAATTTAACAAGTAAAAAAACAGGTAAAAAACTAAAAAACAGTGCATTTGACATTGGTGGTGGAAGACCAAAAGTAGGTCCTATTGCACTAAATAGACAACTTCTCTCATTATTTGATTATGAAGGAGAATTATATGAATTCAACTTCTCTAAATTTTGGGATAAAGTTTCAACTAAATTTAACTGTGAAGAAACAGATAAACAAATTATATGGCATGTTGAACAATCTACATGGAATAAAAAGATGGTTACAGATATTACATGTGAAAAAGAAGATATGCTATTTGTTAACTACGAAGCTCCAACAGGTGAGAAAAGACATAATAAATTATGGAATGGAGGAAATGGAGTAGGTACTGTTAAATTATATAAAAAAGGTAAATTAGTTGATGAAATTTACTGTGAAAATATTGGATGTGAGTATGGAGAATTTGACCCAGAATAGATTCTTCCTACTTTATAACTTTTTTTTAATCTTTTTTAAAATCTATTAGCTAGTTTAACGGTAGTAGTTATAATATAAATTATCATAATGCTATTTGGATGTGTTTAAATGAAAAGTAAAGTAGCAGATTTATTAGATTGTAAATTCAAACCAATTACAATTGTAAAAAGCAATGAAAAAGATAAAAGAGCTATTGGTCCAAAATCAGATAAATCTCACTGTATCATGTCATATGTAGCTCGTGTGATTGCTAATAGAAAAATAGCTATTTTTGAAAAAGACACAGTCTCATGTATTGGTGGGTTAACAGGATTAGGCTTTGGCAATGCATTTATGAAAGATGATGAAACCTTTGAAAACTACTCAACATTTTTATCATTAGGTCTAAAAGTAGCAAAAGATAAAGAAAAATATCAGGAATTCTGTAACTACAAACCAAAACCAATAAAAGAAATGTTTGAAAATGGTGAAAGAGTTTACTCTAATAAAAAAAGAGCAGAGGAATTTTTATCAAATAAAGTTCCAAGTTTCAACAATAAGGAAAAATATGTAATTTTTAAACCAATTGAAGATGTTAAAGATGGAGAAACTGTTGAATCTGTTATTTTCACTGTAAATACATTTGAGTTAGCTTGTCTTATGAATTTTGATGCATCTTTAAGAGATGATTTTGGATATCTTTTAACTCCTCCAGCTGCAGCATGTCAAGCTATGGCATCTTTTGTATTTATGGAATCTCAAAAAGAAGACCCTCACCCAGTATTAGGTTTATTAGACTTTGCTGGTCGTAAACATATGGCAAGATGGATTCCAGATGATTATTTAAATATATCAATTCCTTTTAAATTATTTGAAAAATATGAAAATAATTGTGAAAATTCTTATTTAGATGGACATGTATGGAATGTAAATAAAAATAATTATAGAGTTTGCTATGATTAATAAAAAAGGATGTATATAGCTAGTGATGATATTTTTGCAGAAAGTGGTTTTGTTTTTATTCGAAATCAATTATTTGCGTATACTCTAAAAGGTAGATAAA
>JABUVA010000029.1:0-4918 GCA_021442885.1 Methanobrevibacter sp.
GTTATATTACATTATATTTAAATTAAAAAATGTAAAAGCTTTAATTAATAATTTTATTTTCACCTTTTTATACTGAAAAAGTAGTTTTTAGAAAATAAATGCAAACCTTTATATATGAAGTAGCACTTCTTTTAATTGAGGTGAAAAATATGCATGGATTATTATATGATGTAAAAAGTGACACTGAGAAATACGATGGAGCTGACATTCAGCTAAGATTAAAAATATTTTTTAAAAACCCAGATAAACAATGGGAAGATAATATTGCAAATGCTTTCTTTGAAAATGACTACAAAAGAGGTTCTCCTGAAGAAGTTAAAGGAGAATGTGACTGTGTAGATTCTGCTATTTATGATGAATTCTACGGAAATCTTCAAAAATTAGCTGATTCTGGAATTATTTATTCCCAATGTGCTGATTTAGATATTGGCGGAGTTATTAATTATTCTAAAGAAGGCATAATCGTAACTTGTCACGCAGAAATTACTAACTAGATTTTGTAACATTTTTATATGTTACCCCTTTTTTTTCATTTTTATTGTAATATTTCATTAGAAATAGACAAAGTATTATATACTTCAATAGCTATATATACATATGTTAATTAAAATATAGTATTTTTTCATAGTTTTTCTTATTTTTTAAAATTATTACTTATAAAATGCTCTCGGATTTTATTTAAATACTATATTATAACATAACATTATTATCATATAAAAAAAACAAATAGGAGGAAAAATTTGTCTCAACAAGCACAAGAACTCTTTGACAATTTTCAACAATTGACTCCATCAGAGTTTTTTAGAAAAAATAAACAAATGTTAGGATTTACTGGTAAAATCCGTTCATTAACAATTGTTTTTCACGAATTAATTACAAACAGTTTTGATGCTGCTGAAGAAGCAGGAATCCTACCAGAATTAAATATTGAATTAAAAAGAGTTGGAAAAGATCATTATATTCTTAGACACTCAGACAACGGACCTGGAATTCCAGAAGATTTTGTAATGCAAGTATACTGTAGTATGTTCGCAGGATCAAAATTTAGAAACATCCAATCAAGAGGACAACAAGGATTAGGTTGTAGTGGTTGTGTTCTCCTTTCACAAATGACCACTGGAGAACCTGCAAGAGTAATCTCATGTTATGAAGAAGGAGATGAACTTAAAGGAGTAAAAATGAAGTTCAAAATGGATGTTAAAGAAAATAAAGGTTTATTAATGGAAAAAGAATATATCAAACCAGAACACACTGGTGTTTGTATTGAACTCCACTTTAAAGATGTCTCATACTCTATGGCAGAACAAGGAGCATTTGAATACATCAGAAGAACAATGATTGGAAATCCACATGCAAAAATAACCTTTAAAGATCCAACAGGACATAAATACATGTTTAAAAGAGCAGCAGATATTGTACCAGTCTTACCAAAAGAAGTACTGCCTCACCCTAAAGGAGTAAGTGCAGACGACATCCTATTTATGGCAAAACATACTGATAAAAGAAGATATAAAAGTATGTTAACTAGCTCTCTTTCAAGAATGAGTAGCAAAAGAATAAAAGAAATAGAAGAACTAACTGGAGTAGACATGAATAAACGCCCAAAAAGTATGAAATGGGTGGAAGCAGAAGCAATAGTTAATGCTTTTAGTGAAATGAAATTTATGGCACCTCCATCAGATGGATTAATACCAATAGGTTCTGAACAAATAGAAAAAGGAATGAAACAAATATTAAAACCTGAATTTGTTGCAACCCTTACAAGAAAACCAGTAACCTACCGTGGAGGAGTATCATTTATTATTGAAGCTGGAATTGCATATGGCGGAGATGCTGGAAGAGTTGTAAATGAACAAAGAAAATCAGAAATAATGAGGTTTGCAAACAGAGTTCCATTAACTTTCGATCAAGGAAGTTGTGCTATTACAGAAGCTTTAAAAAGTGTAGATTGGAAACGTTATGGTCTTAAAGACCTAGAAAATGTACCAATGACTTTATTTATAAACATTATTTCAACACAAGTCCCATATCTTTCAACAGGAAAACAAAGTGTCTCACCAGAACCTGAAATCGTTCAAGAAATAAGACAAGCAACAATGAAATTAGCTCGTCAATTACAAAAACATTTAAGAAGGAAAAAAGCAGCAAAAGAAAAAGAAATACGTTCAAAAGTATTTGAAGATTACGTCCCTATTATTATCGAAGAAGCTGCAAAATTAGGTGAAACTAGTGTTCCTCCAAAAGAAAATGTTCAAGACGTATTATCTAGAGTAACTAAAAGATCAATTGCAGAATTACTCGGTGAAAAAGTTGAAGATGATGATGAAGACATAATCGAAGAAGATGCACTTATTATGGAAGAACTTGATGAATATGGATATGCTGTTAAAGATGATAAAAAATCTTTAGAGGATGAATAATAGAGAGGAATTTAAATGGCTGAAGTAAAAAAACAAGAAAAATCTCATAAAGAAGTGAGAAAAGAATACACCTACAACAAATTAAAAGCATTAGGTGAAGATATAGTAGATGAAATTACTAAAAAACAAGTTCCTGCCGTTAAGGTTCCATCTAGAGGTACTTCAAACATTGTTTATGACGATGCAAAAAGATACTACATTCTTGGAGACAGATACGGTAAAAGATCACTTGGTAATGTTAAACAAATCAGAAAATTAGGACAAATGGTTTATGTAGCTAATTTCTGTAAAGATTTAGTTCAAAGAGAAAAAACCGCAACAATAAGGGAAATGTACTATGTTTCAGAAGGTTGGGGAATTAGTTTTAAAACACAACAAGAATCTAACATTGTAGGAGAGGACCTTGAAGTAACTCTTGGAACCACTCGTGAAGATTTAGGATTAATGCCCGAAGAAGATGGAGCATCAGTATACGGTGACATCACCTTACAAGACGGAGATGTTGAAATTAATGCATTAAGAGCTGGAAAATCCGGATATACCATTTCTCCAACAATAGACCAAGTAGATTTCCTAGATTGTAAAGTTGATCGTGTAATAGCTGTAGAAACTATGGGAATGTTCCATAGGATGGTTCAAGAAAAAGCTTATGATAGATTTAATACATTAATTGTAGGTTTAAAAGGACAAGCAGCACGTGCAACAAGAAGATTCATCAAAAGAGTTAATGAAGAACTTGATTTACCTGTTTATATCTGTAACGACGGAGACCCATGGGGATTCCACATTGCACAAGTAATTATTTCAGGAAGTGCAAAATTAGCTCATGTAAATCATGATTTAGCTACTCCTGATGCTAAATTCATGGGAGTAACCGCAAGTGATATTGTTAATTATGATTTACCAACAGATAATCTTAAAGAAGTAGACGTGATGAGATTAAAAGAACTTTCAAAAGACCCTAGGTATAAAAATGATTTCTGGCAAAATGAAATTAAGAAAATGCTTAAAATTGGTAAAAAAGCAGAACAGCAATCATTTTCCAAGTATGGTCTTGAATATGTAGTAGATACATATTTCCCTGAAAAACTAGAAGCTATGGAAAACTAATTCCATTACTTCTTTTTAATTTTTTTTCTTTGTTTGACAAGAAATTGTCTTTTAAATTTTGTTATATGACCCCATTTCTTTTTGAGACTTTTTATGTCAGTGCAACTATTAAGTATGTTGTTAACCTGATTAGTAAAAAAAACATATAATAGCTATTTTGATGAATTTAATCGATTAATAAATGAATTTGAAAGAAATTTCAATGAAATATCACCACAAAAATCATTTTATGAAAACTAGATGAAAACATTCATTAATTTATGGCAAACATTTCAAAATACACTATAATTTTTATATAATCTACTTAATAATTTTTCTATAAATCAAAATCATGTTAAATTACAAAAAAATTAAAATTCAATTTAAAATAGAATATTTAATAAAAATAATATAAGAAAATATTATAAAAATCTAAAACAATTAATTTAAAAGACTATATGATTATGGACGAACCCCCTAAAAATAAAATAATAAAAAAATTGATGAATTTAAGTAAAAAATAATTTAAACTAGGTGGTGCTTGCCCATATATCCTCTACTACAATACCATATTTATCATAAAGATTAGAAATAGCTTCCATAGAGTTATTGGATATTCCCTCATATTGTATTGTAGATCCATCAGAAAAAAATACTCCTACTTTGTTTGAACCCTCTTCAAGTCCATTAATGTTATCATTAGAATTAATTATTTTTTTCATCTCATTATCAAAAGAAGACTTAACATTATCATAAGAAGTCCTATAACCCATTGTTGCACCGGATATTGCATATGCGAAATGTATGGCAATGTCATAAGGCAGATGTGTGAATATATCATAGGAAAATTCATGTGACAAACCAGCATAATATAACCTATAACCAACATTACAAGCAACACCTAAAACAGTAGCCACAGTAACACCAACACCAAAACCCACACCAAGATTACCAGTAACAAAACCAGCAGCAAAACCAACAGCAAAGGAAATAATAGGTGTAATAATATCAAGACATTTATACAATACTTTTTTTATACCTGATGGTAGTTGACCATATCCAATGTTGATATTATTGTCATTTATAATTGTACTATTTAATTCAACATAATTTAAATAGAATTGGGCTTTATTATAGCTATATAACTCACCACCATCATCTTTAGATGGAGTATTTTGATTAAATGTGCAGTTGTTCAAATAGGATTGTGCACCATGTGCTCCATAAATAGCACCTGCCCATAAACCAAAATTGTTAATAAATGTACAATTATTACAAACTACCATAGCATAGTTATTAATAGCTCCTCCTCCATCGCCAGATTCCATAATATATTTAATCATATTATTAGAGAATGTAACATTGTTAAAACAGGCATATCCATTATTTACAATAGCACAATTGAAACC
>JABUVA010000029.1:7721-18627 GCA_021442885.1 Methanobrevibacter sp.
ATGATGGAATAGCTAAATTAAATATAAATTTAAATCCTGGAAACTACATAATAACAACCCAATCTGAGGATTTAATTGCTTCAAATAAAATAACTGTACTTTCAAGATTTATAGCAGAAGATGTCTATACAACATCACTTGATTTAAAACCATTTAATGTGACTTTACTTAATAAAGATGGAACAGTCATGAATAATCAAGAAGTAACATTTAATATAAATGGAATATTCTACAGTAAAACTACAAATAATGAGGGTGTAGCTAGTTTAGATTTAGATTATGATGTAGGCCAATATATTGTAACCTATATGGCAGATGGAGCTACTGGAAGTAATTTATACACTGTTAATTTCTTAAATCTAACTGTGTTTGATTGGGGCTCTGGTGGCGATGTTCGTGAAAACAATGTATTTAAATACTATATCCCTGAAGGAAAAATAGTAGATGAAGTTATTGAAGCTGCAAAATCAGGAACCCCAATGCTTACTTTTAAAAGTGGAAATGGACCTACTGTATTTATGACTGCAGGAATGCATGGAAATGAATTACCTGCACAAGTAGCAGCACTAAACCTTATTAATTATCTTTCAAATAACAAATTTGATGGTACAATATATCTAATACCAATTATAAGGCCAATTGCAACAGCTGAAAATGTAAGAGACTATCATGGAGAAAGACTAAATAAACTGGCTAATGTAAATGGAACAATATCTAATAATATTTTAAATATGTATACTTTATTTGATTGTGATGCTGGTGGTGATTTCCATTCTACCCAACCTGGAGCAGATCCTGGATGCAATGTAATTATGGGTTCATTATCCCCTACAATAGGAAGTGCTTTGATGGTAGAAGGAATGGTTAATATTACTGGATTTAATGCAATAATAGTCCCAGAAGCAGGTGATCCATATCCAGGAGCACTTGAAGATGAAGCAAACCTTAGAGGAATTCCATCTGTTACCTGTGAAGTTTTATCATCCCACGGTGTAGTCACACCAGGTAGTGANNNATCATTAATTGAAATGAAAGCATTTTTAGAATATAATAAAATTATAGGACCAAATAGTGTTAATTAATTTAACACTTCTTCTTTTTTTAATATTATTTAGAAATATCCTTCATTTACACCTAAATTTATTTTTTTATGAATATTTTTAATAATTTCAAAAGCATCTTCATATTCACTGTATACTTCACTAATAGATAAATCATCTAATAACCTTAGATAATAAGTATCATCAATATCGTCTTTTTCAATATGATAGAAATTAGTTTCGGAATATATATTGTAGAATTTACAATAAGCTTCAAGAGCCTCTGTTAAAAATGGACTATTAGTATTAATATAAAGAGTTATATTTAATTTTAAAGCAAATAAAACTAGAATTTCTGCTAATTTTACTTGTAATAATGGGTGAAGATCATTTTCTGGATTGTCTAGTATCAAATAGCTATTTTTTGATAATTGATTATCTAATAATAATCTTCTTAATTGATCTAGTAGCATTAATCCAGCTGGGGGTTCACAGACATTACAATTATTTATTGTTTCATCGATTTTATTAGCCATTTTTATAATGTCTTCATCATCTGTTGAATCAAAACGACGAAGTTTGTGTCTTACTTGAGTATTATGATAGGGGTCTATTTTTTTATCAATTGTCATATATATGACATTTTCTAAGTTTAAATTATGTAAATCATTGATAATTTCTCCATCCTCTTCTAAAACTATTTTTTCATTATTGTTATAGAATGTAATTTTAGAATCTTGCAGTAAAACTCCAATGTAGCAAAATTCAGATTTTAATAGAAAATCAAGATTTCCATAATACTGCTCTTCTTTAGTTTCATCAAATAACTTTTCTATACGATCCAATTCATTTAATAAATTAGTTTTATCATAAAATTCTTCATTTATTATAATTTGTCTAAATAACTCTAAACATTCTTTATTTTTATCATCATATAGAAATTCGTGACAATCATCTAATTTTTTATTTTGTGAAACCTCATATCTAACTAAGTAATGTAATATTTCCATATATATTTTATATTCTGTTATCATCTCATAGTCTTTTGATGCTGGAGCTAGAAAACAATATAAAATGCCTGATAGGTTTGATTTTATAACACTATTTTTTCCAGTAATTACATTAATTTTTTTAAGGTCTATATTTGCAGTGTTTATTAACCCTAAGTTTTCAATTTTAAACTTCATTAAATCACCTAATAATAAATTTATTTTAATAATAAATATTAAAAACTATTTAATTAAAATATAAACACTTAATAATTATGTTTTTATGAAATCAATATTTATAAACTAGATAAAAATTTCTAAATGAAAGCAATGCTGATAAAAATATAAACTTCAATTATGCCTAAGATTATAAAATAATGAATATATGAGCTTAAAAATATGCAATGAAAAATTGATTATTATTAAATTGCTAAAAAAATTTTAATGAAAATTATAGACCCAATATATTCATAACATAATTATCTAAAAATAATTTATAAGGTAATATTAAATAACATTTAACTAATATTAAATTAAATTAATAATTATGAAAGATAATAACCATGATACATTTATGGGTGCATCAACTAAACAGGGCCTAGACATAGCCAATAAAAGTCGTGAAATTATTCGCAACCTTATTGGTGAAGAGATTAAAGATTTGAAGCCCGCTGAAAAGGATATTGTTGAAAGAATTGTTCATTCTACTGCTGATCCTGAATATGCAAAACTTGTTTATATGAGTCCTGACTTTGTTGAAGTAGCTATTAAATCAATGAAAAATAATGAAACTATTTTAACAGATATTAATATGGTAAAATCTGGAATTACACGTTATGATGGTAATGTAGAATGCTATATTAAAAATGAGGATGTTAAAAGAATTGCTAAAGAAAATCAAATTACAAGAGCAGCAGCTGCTATTAGATATGCAGCTGAGAATGATTTTGAAGGAATTATAGTCTCAGGTAATGCTCCAACAGCTGTTTGGGAAGCTATGGATTTATATAATAATGGTGAAATAAACTTAAAAGCTATTGTTGGCGTTCCTGTTGGTTTTGTAGGGGCGGCAGATAGTAAAGAAGCTTTGAGAAAATCTAATATTCCAAATATTATCACTAAAGGACCTAAAGGAGGAACTCCAATAGCTGTAGCCTGTGTTAATTCATTAATTCAAACTTTAAAAGAGGTATAAAATATGAATGCAGAAAAATTATTTGAAGAAGCTAAAAAATATATTCCTGGTGGTGTAAACTCACCTTTAAGAGCATTTAAACCTTATCCATTTTTTGTAGAACGTGGAGAGGGTCCTTATCTATTTGACACTGATGGTAATAAGTATATTGATTATTGTCTTGCTTATGGTCCTTTAATTTTAGGCCATGCAGATCCACAAGTTGTTAATGCATTAAATAAACAAGCTAGTTTAGGAACAGCTTATGGTGCTCCTACTGAAGGAGAAATCACACTTGCAAAAGAAGTGGTTGATAGAATTCCTTCAGCAGAAAAAGTCCGTTTTGTAAATAGTGGTGGTGAAGCTACTATGAGTGCAATTCGTGTTGCTAGAGGTTTTACTGGAAGAGATAAGATTGTTAAATTTGAAGGTGCATATCATGGTGCCCATGATTATTGTCTTTTAAAAAAAGGTTCTACCACAGAAGCTATTCCTGATTGTAAAGGAATACCATTAGACACCGCTAAAAATACTTTAATAATCCCTTATAACGATGAAGATGCATTAATTAAATTAATAGATGAGGAAGGAGAAAATATCGCTTGTATTATTTTAGAAGTAATAATGGGCAATATTGGATTCATACCTCCTAAACCAGGTTTTCTTGAGCTTCTAAGAGAAATAACCGAGGAAAATGGCATTGTTTTAATCTTTGATGAAGTTATTACAGGCTTTAGATTATCAAGAGGAGGTGCTCAAGAATATTATAATGTTACACCAGATTTAACTACTTTAGGTAAAATTGTTGGTGGAGGCCTTCCAATGGGAGCTTATTGTGGTAAAAAAGAAATTATGGATGTTACTGCACCTGTAGGGCCTGTTTATCAAGCTGGAACATTTAGTGGAAATCCTATGTCTGTTACTGCAGGAATTAATATGTTAAAACAATTAGATGATAATACATATTCTAATTTAGATGAAAAAGGAACATATTTAAGAGAATCTATGGAAGACATAATTGAAGATTTAGATTTAAATATTAAGCCTGTTGGTGCTGGATCAATGTATCAGGTGTACTTTAATCCTAATGATGTTGTAAATTCTAATGATGCTAAAGCTTCAGATGCTAAAAGATTTTTAATTTACTTTAAAGAATTGTTAAAAGAAGGTATTTTTATTCCTCCAAGTCAATTTGAATGTAATTTCTTATCTACAACACATACAACCGAAGATTTAGACCAAACTATAATTACAATAGAAAAAGCTTTAAAAATAGCTTTTGAAAAATAGTTTTATATATTATTTAAACTATAAATTAAATGTATAATAAATAGGTGTTTTTATGGTTGATACGAAAGAAGTTGTATCATATATTATAATAATTATTATAGCTCTTTTAATAGCTCAACACTTAAATGTTGTTGTTTCAGGTAGTATGGAACCAGTATTTCAGAGAGGAGATATTGTAGCTGTTGAAAAAGCTAATTTACTAGGAATTCATGAATTTGATCCAAAAGATGTGAGAGTTGGAGATATTGTTGTTTATAATGCTAAATGGGTTAAAGAACCTGTTATTCATAGAGTTATAAATATTACAGAAATTAATGGTAGCACGTATTATGTTATTAAAGGAGATCATAATAATGCTCCTGACCCTTATTATGTTGAACCAAACCAAATTACAGATAGAGTAATTACTATAGGTGGAAATCCTGTTATTATTCCTTATATTGGAAACATAAACCTTTGGATTAAAGGATTATAAATAAATGATGGTGAATAAATGTATTTTGAAATAGAAAAAGAAGCTATTGCTTCAATTAAAAAAGCAGTTAAAAGTCTTGACTGTGAAATTGATGATGATTTTCGTTTAGAGTTTCCACCTAATCCAGATTTAGGTGATTTAGCTAGTACAATATCATTTCTATTAGCTAAACAACTTAGAAAATCACCACACTTAATTGCTAAAGAATTAATTGATGTAATTGAAGTTCCAGAAATCTTTGAAAAAGTTGAAGCTGTTGGGCCTTATGTGAATTTTTTCATTGATTATTCTAACTTTTCTAAACTTTTACTTAACAAAATTGATGAAAGATATGGGCAATTACCTAAAGTTGATGAGAAAATTGTCCTTGAACATACATCTGCAAATCCTAATGGCCCTTTACATGTAGGGCATGTAAGAAATTCAATTTTTGGAGATTCTCTTGCAAGACTTTTAAAATTATCTGGTCGTGATGTTGAAACCCAATATTATGTAAATGATATGGGAAGACAAATAGCTATTATTGTTTTTGGTATTAAAGAACTTGGTCTTAAAATAGAAGATCAAGAGGGAGATAAAATTGACCATAAAATTGGAAGACTTTACTACAAAGCTAATCGAAAACTTGAAGAAGATGATGATTTAAACCCTAGTGATGTAGATGTATTAATTAAAAAATATGAAAGTGGTGAAGACCCTGAATTAAATAGAATATTCGAAGAAGTAGTTGAAAGTTGTTTGTCTGGAATTAAGGAAACACTTCAAAGAATTAATATTAACCATGATAGTTTCCAATGGGAAGGTCAATTCATACGTAACGGTGATGTTGACAATTTACTAAAATACATTGAAGATGAAGGATTCATTTCAAAAGATGAAGTTGAATACATAGATTTATCATTTTGGAATATTGAAAAAGAATTCATTCTAAGAAGATCAGACGGCTCATCACTATACTCAACAAGAGATTTAGCCTATCATAGATTTAAAAATCAACGTGGAGATGTAGTACTAGATATTCTAGGCTCTGATCATAAACTAGCTGCAAAACAAATTGGAGTAATATTCGAAGAAATACTACAGGAAAAAATACCTGAAGTAATATTCTATGAATTTATAACCTTACCAGAAGGTTCCATGTCAACAAGAGCAGGAGTGTTTATATCTGTAGATGAAATTGTTGATGAAGCAGTTAAAAGAGCATCTGAAGAAATTGAAAAAAGAAATCCTGAATTGACTCCTGAAGAAATACTTCCAATAGCTGAACAAATTGGAATTGGAGCAATAAGATTCTTTATAGCTAAACTCTCACCTGAAAAACATATAACATTTAAATGGGAGGAAGCATTAAGCTTTGAGAGAGGCTGTGCATCAATTCAATATGCACATGCAAGAGCATGTAAACTTCTTAAAAAAGTTGATAAAGACATTAGTAGTTTAGATATTCCAGATAACTGGACACCTAATGAAAATGAAAAAGATTTAGTTAGAATGTTAGCTAAATTCCCACAAGTAGTTGAAGAATCAGCAGATAAACAAAGAGTACACAATATAACACAATATTGTCAAGATTTAGCTAATAGTTTTAATAAATTCTATAAAGCAGAACAAGTAATTGGATCTGAAAATGAGGATGTAAGACTTATTCTTGTTGATAAATCTAGAATTACTTTAAGAAATGCTTTAGATATTTTAGGAGTTTCAGCTCCTGAAAAAATGTAATTAAAAAAATTTAATATATGTGCTTAATTGCACATATTTAAATAATTTTTAAACATTCTCGTTTTTCCTAAATTTAACAACCGTTTCTCCTTTATCGTTGTTACACCACAAGATGGTGATTTCATCATCAGCACCAATCTCATGTTTTTTTCTAACTTCCATAGGGACAGTAGTCCTATTATTTTTATATAATTTAGAATTAGCTAATAACATATATATCACCTATTACCTTTTAGTGATGTGTATTAGTACATTTTCATTTATAAAGTTTTTGTTTTTTATAATACGAATAAAATAACAATAAAACTTAATTTATTTATTTTCCTTAGTGTTAATTAAGTATAAAAATAGCTAAGATAATTATTCAGGAAAAAAATAAAATATATGTTTTATTATATTAATTACAATTAGGATTGCTAATAATAAATTTTATATTTTCACATAGCCTATGTGAAATTATTTAAGATAATAATATAAAATAGCTTTTTGTGCATGAAGCCTATTTTCTGCCTGGTCAAAAACAACAGATTGTGACCCATCAATAACATCGGAAGTTACTTCTTCACCTCTAATAGCTGGAAGACAGTGCATAAATATTGCATTTGAATTTGCAAGATTCATTAATTCATTGTTAACTTGATAGGGCATGAAATCTTTTTTCCTTTGTAATTCTTCTTTCTCATCACCCATACTTACCCAAACATCAGTATACACAATATCAGTATCTTTAAGAGCTTCTTGTTTATCTGATGTTACAATAATTTCACAATTATTCTTTTCAGCTATTTTTTTGGCTTTTTTAAGGATTTCTTTATTAGGAATATAATTTTTAGGACAAGCTACCGCCATATCCATTTCTAACATTGGAGCAATTAAAAGAAGGGAATTACATACATTGTTGCCATCTCCAACAAAAGTTAGCTTACGACCTTTTAAATCACCGAAATGTTCTTTGATAGTAAGTACATCTGCCAAGGCCTGACATGGATGTTCAAGATCTGTAAGACCACTTATTACAGGGACTGTTGCATATTTTGATAATTCTTCTACATCTCTATGTTTAGTGGCACGTATCATAATTCCATCAACAAATCTGCTTAAAACTTTTGCAGTATCAGAGATTGGTTCTCCTCTTCCCATTTGGAGATCTTGAGAAGATAAAAATATTCCTCTTCCACCTAATTGATACATTCCAACATCAAAGGAAACTCTAGTTCTAGTTGATGATTTTTGAAAAATCATAGCTAATGTTTTGCCCTCAAGGGGTTTGTCTTCAATTTCACCATGTTTTATTTTTTCAGCAAGCTCAAGGATATATTCTACTTCCCCTTGAATGTCACATACAGACAACAAATCTTTCATTATAATTACCCCTAATAAAAATTAATATTTCTATTTATTAATTATATAAAGGTTTCTAATAATTTCTTAATAAACATCCCAAAAAAATAAAAATTATCTTTAAATTTTAAAAAAAATAGTTGAAGTATCCATAAGGATACTATTCTTTCTTAATTTTATTCATATGGTCAATACGTTTTTGAACAAGTTCAGATGTTCCAACATCTCTTCTGTGATAAACATTTCCTTTTACATATTCACAAGCCTTTTCAGCTACTTTTTCAGCTTCTTCTATTGTTTCACCAGTAGCTACTATTCCTAATGCTCTTGAACCAGATAAGTGTATTCCATCATCTTCTTGACTAACAGCAGCATAAAATACTTTTGCACCCATATCTTCAATAGCTGTTTCATCTACTTCTATGATTTCACCAGCATATTCAGTTTCTGGATATCCATCAGGTACAATGTATTTACATACAGATGCTTTATCTTCAAATTCAGCATCAGATAAATTCCCATTTACAATATCTTCACAAATTTTATAAAGTGGGGTTTTAATAAGTGTTAAAACATTCATTGCCTCAGGATCTCCAAATCTTGCATTGTATTCAATTAAACGAGGCCCATCAGATGTAAGCATAAATTGACCGTATAAAATTCCTTTGTATGGTTCTGCCTCTTCAGCTATTGCTTTTAATGTATCTTCCATGATTTTTACTGCTTTATCATAATCTTCTTGTGATAAAAATGGCAATAATCCTCCTTTATCAGAATAAGAACCCATACCACCAGTAATTGCTCCTTTATCACCTTCAAAAGCATGAGGATGGTCTTGTGCAGCAGGCATTGGGACTAAATTTTCACCATCACAAAATGCTTGTATTGTGAATTCTTCACCCAAAAGTCTTTCTTCAATAATTACTTGAGCAAATCCACCCATTGATGAATCAATAACTTCTTTTGAATATTCTTTTGCTTCTTCATTATCTTTAAGGTGATCTCCAACAATTTTAACACCTTTACCTCCAGTTAATCCAACTGGTTTTACAACAACATCTTTTTCAAATTCATCTAAAAAGTTATTAACATCTTCTACATTGTCAAATACTTTATAAACAAGTGATCCTTCAATATTTTTATCTTCAAATAGTTTTCTCATAAAAGATTTATCAGTTTCGATTCTAGCTGCACTTTGAGTAGGTCCAACACATTTAATACCCTCTTTTTCAAGTGCATCTACAATTCCTTTGCCTAAAGGAGCTTCAGGACCTATAAAAGCAATATCAATATTGTTTTCTTTTGCAAATTCTGCAACTTTATCAATTTCTCCTTCATCTCCTTGTTTATAAGTAGCTATTTTTGACATTCCTGGATTTATTTTACTCATATAAGCATATAATTCAACATCATCTGCTAATTGACTAGCTATTGCATGTTCACGAGCTCCAGTTCCAACAACTAAAACTTTCATTTTTTAAGTCTCCAACAAAATTTAATATTGAATAATAATTTATTTCTATTAGTTTATTATTGTTTCCACTTAATGTGGACTAAATTTAATATTAAATTTCAATAATTTTTATTAAAAAAATACAATTATTGACTGAATCTAGCTAATTAATAATATAAAAAAGCTAGAAATTATTAAAACTAATTTAAAGAATGTTATTTAAAAATTAAATAATTATATGATAATAAGTTTTCAATGACTAATAGATTTTAACTAATTATATAAAGTACTTTATTCAAACATAAATACACATATAAAAGGAATATTAAGGTTATTAGAATGAGAGGCGGAGAAGCAATTATAGAGTCCCTTAAGAAAATGGGTGTTGAAGTTATCTTCGGTTATCCTGGAGGTCAACTTATACCGTTTTATGATATGTTATATGATGCAGAAATACACCATATGCTAGTTAGACATGAACAATGCGCAGCTCATGCAGCAGACGGATATGCAAGAGCATCAGGAGAAGTAGGTGTGTGTTTGGCAACCTCAGGACCAGGTGCAACTAACCTTGTAACAGGAATTGCAACTGCTTATATGGATTCTTCACCAATTTTAGCTATTACAGGCCAAGTACCATCATCATTAATTGGAAATGATGCATTTCAAGAAGCAGACATTATGGGTATAACCATGCCAATTACAAAACATAGCTATCAAGTTAAAGATCCAGATTTAATACCTTCTGTTGTTAAAACTAGTTTTAAATTGGCAAAAATGGGAAGGCCAGGACCTATCTTAATTGATGTTCCAAAAGAAGTTCAAGAAGGAGAATTGACTAAATTTGATGATTCATTAATTGAAACTCAAGGATATAATCCAACCATTAAAGGTAATATTAAACAGGTTAAAAAAGCAAGGGAAATCATTAAAAATTCCGATAGACCACTTATACTAGCGGGTGGTGGTGTTTTAATTTCAAATGCTACAGAAGAATTAGTTGAATTGTCAAGATTAATAAATGCTCCAATTATGACTTCTTTACTAGGTAAAGGTGTAATTGATGAAAATGATGATTTATCACTAGGTATGCTTGGTATGCATGGCCGTAAAGTTGCTAATGATTCTATTAATAAAAGTGATTTATTAATAGCTGTTGGGACAAGATTTTCAGATAGAACTACTGGAAAAATATCTGATTTTGCCCCTAATACTAAAGTTATCCATATTGATATTGATCCTGCAGAAATTGGTAAAAATATCGAAGTTGATCTTCCTATTGTTGGAGATGCAAAAAATATCCTATCTAGTCTTCTAAATGTTTTAAAAGAATATAAACCTTCAGAAAATTCTAAAAAATGGCTTAACACTTTAAAAGCTCAAAGAAAAGAAAAATATCCTAGAGTTAGTTATGATGATGTT
>JABUVA010000029.1:19424-21219 GCA_021442885.1 Methanobrevibacter sp.
CAATTAAATAAGCTTGTTGATGTAATTAAAATAAAAGATATAACAGATATTGCAGTTAAAAGAGAATTATGTTTAATTAAAGTTAAAGTTGCTAATGAAAAAGCAAGAGCTGAAATTATCCAATACGTCGATATATTTAGAGCAAAAATTGTTGATGTTTGTGAAAAAACATTGGTTATTGAGATTACTGGAGATAGAGAAAAGTTAGATGCATTTATAAAACTTTTAAAAGGATATGGAATTAAAAGGATTTCACGTACAGGTCTAACTGCTATATCTAGAGGCACTCAATAGCTAACATTATATAAAAACTTAAAAAATTAGTTGAAAGTGAAGAACCCTTTCACTTTGTACTAATAGCTATTTAAAACATCAACATATACAAGATTATAGTAGGTGATGAATAATCATCTATATACACTTTTTTTAAAAATAAAGAAATTTCAATTAATAAACATCTTTTTATCAAATAACCCTTATTAATTCTTGGGAAAATAGAAATTAAAATAAATTTTTTTATAATTTCCATTAGTTTTATAAACTCAGAAAATATATATAGTGATGATATATTATTTTATATCAATTACTTTTATTAAATTATCTAAAAAGGAGATTTTAACATGAAAATGTATTATGATGCAGATGTAGAAACAGATGCTCTTGAGGGTAAAACTATAGCTGTTATTGGATATGGAAGTCAAGGTAGAGCACAATCCAGAAACATGGCAGATAGTGGAGCAGATGTTGTTGTAGGTGTAAGAGAAGGTGGAAAATCTTGGGATTTAGCTAAAGAAGATGGTATGACCGTAATGTCTATTGAAGATGCTGCTAAAAAAGCTGATATCATACATATTTTAATTCCTGATGAAATCCAAGAAAAAGTATATGCAGAACAAATTGCACCTTATGTAGAAAGTGGAAATACTATTTCATTCTCCCACGGTTATAACATTCATTTTGAATTAATCAAACCTGACGAAGATGTAAATATTGTAATGTTTGCACCAAAAGGACCAGGATCAATGGTAAGAAGAACCTATGAAGAAGGATTTGGTATTCCTGGTTTAGTAGCTATTGAGCAAGATGCAACTGGTGATGCTTTACAAATTGCATTAAGTATGGCAAAATACACTGGCCTTACAAAAGCAGGTGTTCTAGAAACTACCTTTAAAGAAGAAACTGAAACTGACCTCTTCGGAGAACAAGCTGTTCTTTGTGGTGGAATTACAGAATTAATTAACTCTGGATTCCAAACATTAGTTGAAGCAGGATATCAACCTGAAATCGCATACTTTGAAACCTGTCACGAAGTTAAACTTATTGTAGATTTAATATATGAAAAAGGATTTGAAGGAATGTGGAAAGACGTAAGTAACACTGCAGAATATGGTGGATTGACTAAAAGAAAAAGTGTTATTACCCAAGAAGCTAAAGATGGTATGAAACAAGTATTAAAAGATATTCAAGATGGTACCTTCAAAAAACAATGGGCTGATGAAAATGCAACTGACGGAGCAAATCTAAAAGAAATGAGAGATGCTGAAGGTCAAGAACAAATTGAAATTGTAGGAACCAGACTTAGAAAAGCTTGTGGATTACAAAAAGATGATTAAATAAATTTTAATCATTTTTTAACTTTTTTTATATTATTTTTTCAAATTACTTATTTTAAATAGCTACTTATAAAAAGTATTATTTTTATATATACAATTATGTTTATTGGAATGGATCATGGAACTACAGGAATATCTTTCTGTATAATGTCTAATGATAGAGAAGTATTAGATGTTTTTAA
>JABUVA010000029.1:21245-22384 GCA_021442885.1 Methanobrevibacter sp.
AAAGTTTCTGCTGTTGATGAACTTTCAAAAAGAGTAGATTTAGATACAGTAGACTTAATGGCTATCACTTATTCTATGGGAGATGGATTTAATAAGATTCTTCCAACCAACAAAGTTAAGGATAGGGGAATTCTTTCAATTAATGGTGCTGGAAAAGTAACCGGAGGAGGATCATCTGTTTTTGGAGAGCTAGTTGAAACTAACATACCAACCATTATGATACCAGGCCTCCATAAAAATTCAGATTCTCTTAATGAAATGTTTAGAGCTGCTTATTCACATCAAGCAAGCCCTGAGAAAGTTAGTATATGTTATAATGCATATTTAGAAACTGGATGGAAAAATATGATAGTAGCTGATATTAGCTCTAACAGTGTAGACATTTTAATTGAAGATGGTAAAATTAAAGGAGCTATGGATGCTTGTGTAGGTGCAATGGGTATTGTTCACGGCCCTCTAGATTTAGAAATGATTCGTGACATTGACGAAAATAAAAGAACAGCAAATAAATGTTTTTCACATGCAGGAGCAGTTAAAATTGCTGGTGTTGATGGTAAAGTAGCTAATATGCGTGAAAAATTATATGAAAAATATGAGGCTAAAGATAGAAAAGCAATTTTAGCTATTGATACTTTAATTATGACTGTTGCAATGGAAATTGCTGGCCTAATAGCTATTTGTAAAAATAAAATTGATGGAATTGTTCTTACAGGTTCTGTTGGTTCTACCAAAAAACCATTTGACTTTGAAAATGAATTAAATAAATATTTAAAAAATAAGTATCCTATTGAAATAATTTCTAAAGAATCTGGAGCTATTGGGGCTGCACAGATTGCATTAGATATTTATAATGGAAAAAAAGAGATATTGGGGATTCCTGTTGATTTTTAGTCTTCTTTTAAGACTATAAAATTCACTTCTCCACCTTTTAATGCTTGAGTTTCCTTATCATCAGTTTCAATAATAGCGTTTAAATAGTTATCAATTGCAATGAGTGTTCCTTCACATTCCATATTGTTTCTTAGTCCAACTATAACTTTTTTACCTTTAAAAGCTAAAAACTGTTTATTTACATTAAATTCCTTGTCTTGCATCTTAGTCAACCACTTTTATTTATATAATCATATTTTATTTTTATT
>JABUVA010000029.1:22484-23728 GCA_021442885.1 Methanobrevibacter sp.
ATACAAATATTTTATTAAAAGAAATTACTTGATTATAATAAATAATATTGATAAACAAGATGTATACTTAAATTATACCACATTTTGCCAAAGCCTAAATTACAAAATATAACTTAATAGCTATTTTAAAAAATATTAGTTTGATAGTATAACAACCATTACTTTTTTTTAGTAGTAGATACAAATAATAAAATGAGGTTAAATTATGGCTGTTAATCAACTCGAAAGTAATTTAGAAGCAATTACAAGAACAATAGCTCATTTAAAACAGACAGGTTGTACTGATGAGAAAAAATTAAATGAATTAAGAGAAGAAAGAGATAAAATTTTAAGTGATCTTAAAATACTCTAATCTCCTAACCATTTTTTTAATGAATCTTTATCTCCTGTTTGATCTATTTTTATAGGAGTCAAAGTTGTTTTCTGATCATATATTAAAGAATTTCCATCTGTTCCTTTTTCTGGAAAATCACAAAGTTCTCCAGAAATCCAATAATATGGTTTTTTACGAGGATCATAACGAGTTTCAATAGATGGCATATACATTCTATTAGCTAGTCTTACAACTTCAAATTCATCACTTGAAGGATTACTAGGTATATTTAGATTTAAAAGGTCACAATCTTCAGGCATTCCCTTTTTAAAAATATGTTTAACCAGCTTTCTAAGCATCTTTTGAGCATGACTATAATCAAGATTTATTTGACCATTTTCAAATTTTATATCATCCCTAGTTACACTTTGTGAAATAGCTATTGTTGGAATACCAAAACTAGCTGCTTCAATAGCTGCCCCAATAGTTCCAGATGTTGTCAACTCTGATTTTCCAATGTTAAAACCTGTGTTTATTCCTGAAATCATTATATCAGGTTTTTCATCCATTATTTCAAAAAGTCCCAGTGTTACTGCATCAGTTGGTGTTCCTGTAACTGCATATCCAATACTTCCATCTTCCAATATTCTTTGGTTGATTCTTAATGGTTCAAAAAGAGTTAATGCATGTCCAATACCACTTTGTTGAATTTCTGGAGCTACAACAGTAACATCACATAAATCTTCAATTGCTTGTTTTACAGCAAAAATACCTGAAGCGGTTATTCCATCATCATTACTTATTAAAGCTTTCATATACTTATATTTGATATTTATTTATTAATAATATTTTTCTGTCATACTTCATTGCAATTTTTTAAAAATAAAAAGTTTATAATAAAAAATCACCACAACAAAAAATATATATATAT
>JABUVA010000029.1:25299-32383 GCA_021442885.1 Methanobrevibacter sp.
TAATTTTTTTAACATAGTACATTGTTATAAATGCACTTCCAAGAACTCCAATTACAGATGTTCTATAACCATTAAGACCATAAATAATAGCTGCGATTAAAACAAGAATCAAATATCTTTTTTTATAGTAGCGAGCAAGTAAAATATTCATAAAAGGTAAAAATAATAAATATGAAATTCTCCACAAGTTAGTAGTAGCATTACTTTTTAAAACACTGTTAAATAAAGGTATTCCTCCTAACAACACTAAATTTAAACATTGTAAGATTATAGCTACAATAACTATTCCTAAAACAATTTTTTCAGATAAAACTTTGTTAATTATGTTCTCTTTTGGATGTACATTTATTTTCGATTTAACTACAAAAACACCAATAGCAAATAAGATTGTAGAGTAAATAACTATTAAAATTACTTCTAAATCTAAAGGATCTTCAAACCTATAATTAAACGAACCAATATATCCCATTATTAAAAAAACGATTATGGCAAAGCATAAAATCCATGGTGATAGAAAATCAATTTTTTTAAGCTCCATTAAGTACCACCTAAATCTCCTTTGTAGCTATTGTGAAATTGCCCCCAAAGTTAGGCATAGCTGCAACATGAGTATGAACATAGCTTGCAAGAGTATTTCCATCCATAAAACCATCTTGAAGATTATATGAACCTTTTCCACGAAGTATTTTGAATGCTAATTTGTTTTTAATGTTATTATCATCAACTAAGACTTTTGAATAATGGAATTCATGACCATTTATTATTTCTCCTTTTTTAGAAATAATATTGTCTTGTTGAACCTCAGTTATAGTGTATTTCAATGCTTGAACACGATCAGTTAAAATAGATTTATATGGATAAATTCCAACCATTTTATCATTATGAATAGAATTCATAAGATACATTAAACCTCCACATTCTGCAAAAATTGGTTTATTATCATTATGAAACTGTTTTATGTCTTTAATAATAGATTCGTTTTTAGATAGTTCTTTTGAAAATAATTCTGGATATCCTCCACCAATATAAATCCCATCAACATCAGGAAGATGTTCATCTTTTAAAGGTGAGAAATATTTAATTTTAGCATTATTTGCTTCTAAAGACTCTATATTCTCTTTATAATAAAAGTTAAAAACCTCATCAAAAGCAACTCCAATTTTTACTGGTTGTTTATTGAGTTTATTCCAAATAGGTTCTAAGTTAGAGTTAATTTTTGGAGCGCTTTTCATAATCTCAACAAGCCTATCAAGATCAATGTATTGTTTAATCATTTCTGACCATTTATTAATATGCATTATTGAATTTTCCCTTTCAACAGCAGGAACAAGACCTAAATGGCGTTGATCAATAGTTATATTATCATCACGTTTAATTCCACCAATAACTTCAACACCAGTTAACTGTTCAATAGACTTTTTTGTTTTGAGATAATGATTTTTATTTTTAACCTTGTTTAAGATAACTCCAGCTATATTAATATCTTTATCAAGTTCTTTAAAACCAATGACAATGGCCGCAGCACTTTTAACAAGACTCCTACTATTAATTATTAATATAACTGGTGCATCTAATGCTTTTGCAACTGATGCTGTACTTCCAATATCATTAATAGAATCTATTCCTTCATACAATCCCCTAACACCTTCAATTATAGCTAAATCCTTATTTCCCATAGCTTTAACATAAGAGTCTCTAATTTGAGAAGGACTCATAAAAAAAGAATCTAGATTTCTAGATGTGTTTCCAGTGGCTAGAGTGTGGTAAGAAGGATCAATATAGTCAGGTCCAACTTTAAAAGGTTGAACATTATACTTTTCACTAAGTGCTTTCATAATTCCTGTTGAAATTGTAGTTTTACCAACAGCACTTCCAGTTCCAGCTAGTATTATTCGCATAATATTTAATATTATAAATAATATCATAAAAGTTTTATTAAATTTAGAGTTTGAATAGACTCTGATGATTTAAATCACTAAAAGAAATATGGATATGAAAATGTTTTATTATTAGAAAAGAAGAGCATTATTAAAAATAAATCAAATAAAGAATAAAATTAAAAATTATTACATGAAAACAATAATAAAATAATATTAAGTAAATATAAAAGTCCAATATTGATTAAATCTATAATAGGTCCTTAAATTACTAATTAAAATAAATATATAAGAAATACATAACATTTTTACATTATATTTTTTTAGAAACAATAATATTAAATGAAATATAAAAATATAAAAAGAGGATTTTATTATGGAATTTGCAAAGGGGACTATTAAGAAATATTCGAGAGAGTATAGTAGGACATTAAAAAATGGTGAGAAGAAAAAATATAAAACAGAACAAATACAAGTTACAGTTCCTAAACAAGAAGATATTTTCGAAAATGGTGAAAATGTACTGGTGATTTCTGAAAAAAATAAAGATTTACTAAATAATGATAGTGAGCAATTAACTGCTGTTGAAATAGCTAACTATCTTTTTACAGATGAAATCGAGAATTTAAGAAATGAAATCGATGAGAAAGACACCATTATAAACGATTTTGAAAAACAAGATATTACAAAAGATCCTAATTATGTGAAGTTAAATAAAAAATTTATTGAATTACAAGAAGAATATGAATCCATAATAAATAATAGTTCTGATTTACTTGATAACTTTGAATTAGTTCAGAAAAATCTTAAATCATCTAATGATAAACTCCTTGAATTGCAAAAAGAAAATGAGAAACTTAATGAGAAATATAATTTAATTAAAGAAGAGTTAAGTGCATCTAATAAAACTAATGAAATGTTAACAAATGATTTGGAAATTCTTAAAAATAATCTGAATAAATTACTTGATGATAATAATGCTCTTAAAGAAGAAAATGATAAATTGATAAGTGAAATGACTTCTAGAAAAGTGTTAATTGAAAAACTAAAAGAATTTAACAAAACAATACAAGAAAACTATGATGATATTTCTGAAAAATATGGAGTTGTTTCATCTGAAAACACTGAATTAATTGCAAAATCCGATGAAATTACTAAAAAAGTAGAAGATTCTAATGAAACAATTAATGATTTAAGTATGCTTAATGAAGAGCTTTCCAATAAATATGATACTCTCCTTTTAGAAAATCAAAACCAAAAAAATGCATATGAAAAAGTTAGCCTTGAACTTAAAAATTTAGTAAAAGAATTTAAAAAGTTAGGTGAAGAAAATAAAAATATTCAAACTGAATATTCCAATCTTTCTAATTCATATGACGAAGTAGTTCGTGAGAATAATTATTTTAAAGAAGACTACGACAAGCTTATTGAAAAAAATGAGAAATTAACAAGTAATCTAAATAATTTAAGGATTAGTACAACACAACATAATCAAGAACAAATTGATAAATATAATGAGCTTGAAGATGAATTTAACACTCTTTCTAAAAAATTCGATGAAATATCTGAAGAACTTAAAGCTATTAAAAAGAGTAAGAAGAAAATTTCTAAAAAATATAAAGCTATTAAAAAACAGTACAAAGAAGTGCTTGAATTAAATACTTCACTAAAAGGTGAAAATGAAAATCTAAGAAATAATTTAGATGAATTCAAAACTCTTTTAGATAAAAGCCAAGATGAGTTCTTAAAAGAATTAAACTTTTTCAATGAAAAATATCATGGTGCAATTTCACAATTAGAACACTTTGAGAAACTTAATTCTGAACTTATGGAAGAGAATGATGAAATTTCTAGAGATTTTGAAGAAATTAAAATTAACTTTGATAAGTATGACCAATTATACAAAAGGGCAGTTGATGATGTTAATCGATTAACTGATGCTAACAAAGTGATTGAAGCTGAAAATGAAGAATTTAAAAACAGACTTAATAAAGCCCTTAAAATTAATGAAGAATTACTTTCAGAAAATAGTATTCTTAAAGATAGTAATGACAAACTATTAATTGATAGTCAAAATGAGAATGCTAGAATAAGAAAAGAGTATAATGAACTTGAAGACAAGTATAATAATTTAAGTAATAAATTTGATAGTTTAAAATCTAGAAAAAGACATGATGATTATTTATCACAAAAATATAAAAACTTTATTTTAAAAAGAGATTAATCATCATATTCTGGTTCTTTATACCATCTTTTAAGATTTGGTAAAAAACCAGTAGTTATGCCTGTAGCTTCGTTTTCTCTTAAATTAGGATTTTTCTCCATCATCTCTTTTGATTTTCTAATAATCATATCATTAAGAGTTATATCTGGTTCTGTAAACTCACCATCTTTAAAACAGCTGATGCAATAATCAATATTTGGACTACCATCTTTATTAGTTCCGTAATCTTTTTTACCCATTGGTTTTCCACATGAATTGCAAAATCCCATATTTTAACCTCACTTTTTAAAAAAAAATAAAAGTAGGGTATTAAACCCTTATTTCTTTTCATTAATATCTACTTGTTCATCTTCATCTAATGCAAGTCTCATATTATCTGGATCAGGTGGGAAATGAGCAAGGAAATCTTGTGCAGATCTTCTTACATCCCTAGAACCAATTATGTATCTTCCTGCAATAATGATATCTGCACCTTTTTCAAGAGCTTCTTCTACATTATCTGGAGTGATACCTCCAGCTACAGCAACTAATCCACCATCAATGATTTCTTTTATTGCTTTAATATTACCCCAAGCAGATAAATCACTTGTGTCTTCTCCTTTTTCAGATAAGTATGTTTCTAAATCTACATTTCTATGTAATAAAACAATGCTTGGTTTTAAATCATCAGGAAGTGCTTTTAATTTATCTTCAAAGTCATTTACATTCATCATATCTAAAATAGAGTAAATACCTTGTTTTTGAGTTTCTTGAATAGCTTTTGCAATTGATTCAACAGTTCCAAGACCAGAAATAGCTATAGCATCTGCAGTTTCATCAGCTGCCATTTTAACTTCTACACGACCTACATCCAAAGTTTTTAAATCAGCTATGATAAATGCATCTGGACGTAATTCTCTGATTTTTGATACAACACCAACACCGAATTTTTTAACAAGTGGTGTTCCTGCTTCAAGGAGAACTCTTTCTTTATCTGGAAGATCTTTAATGATTCTTTCCATTACATCTAAATTGTCTAAATCAAGTGCGACTTGTAAGTATGGTGGTGACCAGAGTTTTTGTACTTTGAAGCCCATTATTGGATGAGTTCCACGATCTTTTTCTGCAAGTACTTTTTCAATTGGAGGGTAACCTTCCATTGCTCTTTTAATAGCTAATTTTGTTGCACCATAGTTGTATTGGTATATTTTCCTATAATCTTTAGCTGCAGGGTGTATAAATACACTTACATTGATTACAATATCATCAACAATATCTTTTGGAATATATCCTTCTTCTACAGCATCAGCAACTGCTCTTCCTACAGCAGTTTGTGCTGGTCCAAAAATTTTACTTGCACTATCTAAATCATCTACAGTTACTTTAGGAATAATTAAAGTAGCTGGTTTGGTCATTAAATTTGGTCTAATTACAGTGGTTAAAGGTGTGTGTCCTACGGATAAATTGGATAATCCACTAGCAAAAGCTTGTCCTACTGGACCTTCCTTGTCACCTATTATCAAATCGACGTGAGCTAATTCGTCACCGTCTCCAATGAGAGCTTCTCCTATATTGTACATAAAGTTTCCTCCATATATTAATACATTTTTTATTTTAGTTTTATTTTATATATAAAAATTATTGGAAGTTGATTCTTCTTGAAATATCTTTAGGTAATGGTAATCCTCTATAAGGCATTCCTTTTGTTGCTTCTTTTACAACTTCGATTAATTCATCAACATTCATATCAACCTTTTCGCCGGTTTCACGAACTGTAACAGTTAAATTACCAGATTCCACTTCATTGTCACCTACTACAAAGGTATAAGGAATCCATTCTGTTGCAGCATTTCTAATTTTTTTACCTACACTTTCATCTCTATCATCAACATCAACACGAATATTTGCAGCTGAAATCTTATTAGATAATTCATTAGCAAATGCTTTATGTGATTCTCCAACAGTAATTACTCTTACTTGAACTGGACTTAGCCAAGCAGGTAACATTGGAGCCTTTTCATCTAATTCAATAGCTGTTTTTTCAAGTAAGCTACAAATTACTCTTTCAATACTTCCAGTTGGTGAGCAGTGAAGAATTGTTGGATAGTGTTCTTCTCCATCTTCTCCAAGATAGGTAATGTCAAATCTTTTACCACTTTCAACATCAATTTGAACTGTAGGGTTTTCAATTGGTCTACCTAAGTAATCAATAGCTGCAAAGTCTATTTTACATACCCAGTAATGTTTTCTTTCAGGTAAAACTTCAAGTAAAACAGGTTTTCCAATTTTCTCACCAATACTATACATCCAATCTTCATTTTCATCAAAGAAGTCTTGTGTTGCTCTAAAAATTACTTCATAGTTAACATCAAGGTCAACTCCAGTTTGAATACACATATCTGTTTGTTTGGAGAATTCTTCTAAAGAAGCAGGAACATCAGCACAGAAACTGTGGAAATCAGGCATTGTAAATGCTCTTAATCTTTTAAGTCCTACAACTTCTCCTTTTTTCTCAAAACGGAAACTGTAAGTTGAAAGTTCATATAATTTAGCAGGTAAGTTTCTCCAAGTTAAAAATGAATCTGCCATAACTCTAAATGCACCAAAACAACATGCAAATCTAAGCATTAAATTCTTTTTAGTATCAGTTTTATATTGTCTTTCACCAAATTTAGCTGCATGAGTGTTAATTGCATCGTTTTCTAAATCATAGAAAATAGGAGTTTCAATAGGCATTGCACCTTGCTCAACTACTAAATTGTAAACATAATCAGAAAGTAAGTCTCTTACAAGACGTCCTTTAGGGAACCATTTAAGATTACCTACATCAGAGGCAATTTCATAGTCACAAATCTCTTTTTCTCTCATTAATTTAACATGAGGAGGTTCACCTTCATCAGAGGATCCTTCTCCTAATTCATATTGAACAAGCTTTTCAAATTGTTCATTATCAAATTTAAAATCATCAATTTCAATTATTTTATTCCCATCAAGAACAGACCAA
>JABUVA010000029.1:32396-33977 GCA_021442885.1 Methanobrevibacter sp.
TCTTCTTCTACTTCATCTTCTTCAACAGTAATAGTTCTTGAAAGCTCACTTAAAGGATGTCCTTTACATGAAATCTCAAATGATTTATACCATCCAAATGGAACTCTCTTTACTTCTAAATCTTCTTCTAAAAGTGCCTGTTCAGCATTTTTTAAGATGTTAACAGCTACTTTTGGAGAACTTAATGAAGAAGATAAATGAGCATAAGGATATAAAACAATATTTTTAGCTTTTACTTGTTCATTAGCCTTTTTAACTTCTTTTATAAGATTTCTAACAATTGCGTCTGGATTTTTCTCATCGTCTTTTTCAACTGCAGTAAAAACAACTAAGGACTCATCAAAAGCACCAGATTTCTTTGCTTCCTCAATATCCTCAGCTACTGGAGTTTTATTTTTTACATTATAATTTAAATAATCAGAATGGATAAGTAAAATTCTCATTTAATAACCACCACTATAATTAAAATATACTATGTTTAATTTTTGTTATTTGTATTATATAACATTTTTATAGGAATTAATTTATAACTATTAAACATTATTATGAGATTTAAAGTAGGTATTTAAAATGAAAATTTATGGCATTAGTGGAAGTCCAAGGGATGATACAACCCAATATGTTTTAAATGAAGCATTAGAATCATTGAAAAGTGATGGATTTGATGTTAAATTATTCAGTTGTGCAAACAAATCAATAGCACCTTGTATGCATTGTGATTATTGTTTAACTCATAAAGAATGTGTTAATAAAGACGATATGGTTGAAGTTTATGAAGGACTTAAACAAGCCGATGGTCTTATTTTTGCAACACCATTACACTCAGGAGGAATAAGTTCTGAAATACTATCTATTTTTGAGAGAACCAGAGCCTTAGAAGCTGTTGATATTAATTTACTTCGTGGAAAAATAGGTATGAGCATAGCTATTGGTGGTGATCGTGATGGTGGACAGAGTTCTGCTCATTTACAAATAATAACATATTATATGATTCATGGAATAATACCAGTAAGTGGTGGAGGATATGGTGCAAACTTAGGAGCTTCTTTTTGGTCACAAGATTCCTTAGAAAAAATTAAAGAAGATGAATATGGATTTGAATCCTTAGAAAGAACCTTAAAAGAGTTTAAAAATTTTTTAAATACAATACGGGTTAAAACAAAATAACTTTAAATTTCTTTTTTAATTATCTTTAAAATGATAAAATAGATATAATTTTGTGGGTGTTGCAAATCCAACTGGTGAGTGATAATTATAATATAAATATTAGCTATTTCAAGTGTAAAATGAGTAATCAGCAGAGAGGTAATTAGTATAATAATTATGATTCTATCAGTGACATTTTAGACTGTCTAATAAAATTATATAAAACCCTATCTCTGCCAATAATATTTTTAAAAATTTACTTTGTTCATAACCTCACTCTTTTAAAAAAATAAAAGAAAGATCCTATTTGGTCATTAATACTTGTATTGTTTTTAAAGGTAGTTTTGTTATTTTTGATACTTCTTTTGGATTAGTTCCATTTTCTAATAGGGTTTTTGCAATATCTTTTTTCTCTTCTTCTTTTCCATCTTCTCT
>JABUVA010000002.1:0-17087 GCA_021442885.1 Methanobrevibacter sp.
GGTATGAAGTTTGTTAGTTATAATGCTAATATGGGTACTTTTGATCCTAATACTGGTGTTTGGAGTGTTGGTGATTTGGAAGCTGGTAAAATTGCTTATTTAGAGTTATATTCAATAGCTACTGTTGCAGGTGAGTTTACTAACTTTGTAAATGTTACTTCTGATACTCCTGAGATTAGTTATGATGATAATTTTGCTAATTTCACTGTTTCAGTTAAAAAACATAAAGTGCCTTCTAATGAGTCTAATGATACTGGTATTCCTGGTTGTAATTTAGATTCTGGTGTAATGTTAAAAACTGGTAATCCTGTTTTAGTGTTATTACTTGCACTATTGTTCTCATTAATAGGATTTAGACAAAGAAAAGAATAATTTTAATTCTTTTCTACTTTTTCTTTTTTTAAATTAATTTTTCATAACTTAATCATATAACAAGATTTTTTTAAAAAACTTTTTCACTATCTTTTAACAAATTTTATCTGTAAATTAAAAAATCACGATAAATTTTTATAATTTTATTAATGAATATTTACATATTAATTTAATATTAATAATATATTGGAGTAAAAAAATGGAATTCAATAAACCTAGAGGAACAAGAGATTTTCTTTTTGATGAGATGAGACATAGAAATGAAGTTGCAAGTTCCTTACGAAATGTTTTTGAAAATTATGGATATCAAGAGATTAAGACTCCTCTTTTTGAAGAATTAAAATTGTTTACCACAAAATCTGGCGAGGAAATTATTGATCAATTATATAATTTCACTGATAAATCTAATCGTGAATTAGCTTTAAGACCTGAAATTACAGCTCCTGTAGCTAGATTATATCTTAATGAACTTCAAAAATCATCTTCAAAACCAATTAAGCTTTATTATTATGGAAGTTGTTTTAGATATGAAAGACCTCAAAAAGGTCGTTTTAGACAATTTTGGCAGTTTGGATGCGAGTTAATTGGTGCTAAATCTCCTGAAGGAGAAGCTGAAGTTATAGCTATGTGTAATGATTCTTTAGATAAAATTGGAATTACTGGTGCTGATATTAATATTAATCATTTAGGAATTATTAGAGGTTTATTTAAGCATTTTAATATAGATGCTGCAACACAAAGGGAAGTAATGGTTGTTATTGATAAAGGTGATAAAGAACTATTGGAAGAATCATTAATTGGAGAGAATCCTTTAATTGATAGCGAGGAATTAAATCAAGTTTTAATTAAATTAATTGATCTTGTTGGTGATAAAAGTATTCTTAAAGATATCGAAGAATTAATTAAAGAATATGAAGAACCAAAAGACTCTTTTGAAGAGCTTAAACAGCTTGTTGAAACTTTAAATAGTTTTGGTGTTAATAATTATACAATTAATCTTGGTGTTGCTCGTGGACTTGATTATTACACAGGTATTGTTTTTGAAGTATATATTCCAGAACTTGGTGCTCAAAAACAAGTTTGTGGTGGTGGAACCTATAGTTTAATTAAAGTCTTTGGAGGAGAGGAAATTGAATCAACAGGATTTGCATTTGGATTTGATAGATTAATGAATGCAATTGAAGAGCTTACAGATCAAAAAGAATTAGGATCACATATTGATGTTTATATAGCTCCAATTAACGAAGAAGTTCGCCCAAAGGCATTTGAAATAGCACAACTACTTAGAAGAAATGGAATAGCTTGTGATGTTGATTTAAACCGTAAGAAGTTTAAAAAATTAATGAATCATGCTAATAATTTAAAAGTAGAAAAAGTAATAATTGTTGGGCCTAAAGACCTTGAAGAAAACAATGTCACTTTAAAAGATATGAATAGTGGAGAACAAGATATAATTAGCATCGATAGCATTGTAAATACATTAAAAGAAGAGGAATAATATGAATATTAATTTTAGGCATGAAATAAATGGAGAAAAACTTATTACTGCTATTGCTCAAGATTATGATACTAATGAAATCTTGATGGTAGCTAATATGAATGAAGAAGCTTTAAAAAAAACTATTGAAACTGGTAAAGCACATTACTGGAGTACCTCTAGAAATAAACAATGGTTAAAAGGTGAAAGTTCAGGCCATGTGCAAGATGTTAAAGAAATTCTTGTTGACTGTGATATGGATGCAATAATCTTAAAAATAAAACAAAAAGGAGCTGCCTGTCATGAAGGATATTACTCCTGCTTTTTTAGAAAACTTAACATTGATAAAAAGCTAGATATACTTGAACTTAGCGATGATGATGTAGAAGTTATATCTGAAAGATTATTCAATCCTGATGATATATACTAGGAGTAGATGAAATTGGAAAATCATAATCTTAAAACAATAGTTCCTGATACAAGTGCTGTTGTTGATGGTGCAATATCAAAACTTATTGATGAAAATAATCTAGATTATCCTGAAATTATTGTTCCTGAAGCTGTTGTTTGTGAATTAGAGCATCAAGCTAATGCTAACATGACTCAAGGTATTGATGGACTTAAAGAACTTCAAAGACTTCAAGAAGCAAATGAAAACAATGAGCTAATTATTACATTTAAAGGAAAACGACCAACTAATTATGACATAGAAAAAGCAAAATCTGGTGAAATAGATGCTATTATTCGTGATATTGCTCGTAGTGAATTTGCAACATTAGTTACAAATGACATAATCCAAGCAGAAACTGCTAAAGCACAGGGTATTTCTGTTTATTATGTTGAACAAGAACATTCATACCAACTATCAGAATTACCATTTGAAAAATACTTTGATGATGAGACAATGTCAATTCATCTTAAAGAAGACACAATTCCTTTAGCAAAAAAAGGAACTCCGGGAAATATAAAATTAGTGGAAATTGACTCTAAACCAACAACATATAAAGAAATTAGAGAAGATTATGAAGAAATTCTAAGAGAAACTAGGAATAATCCAAAAGTATTTTTAGAATCAAGAGGTAATGGTTCTGCTATTGTACAAGCAGGAACCTATAGGATTTCACTAGCTAAACCTCCTTTTTCTGATTCCCCTGAAATAACTGTTGTTAAACCTGTAACAACTAAAGATTTATCTGAATACAATATTTCAGATAAATTAATGGATAAAATTAAAAATAATGCAGAGGGAATACTTGTTTCAGGTTCTCCAGGAGCAGGTAAAAGTACATTTGTTCAAGCACTAGCTAATTATTATAATAGTCAAGGAAAAGTTGTTAAAACAATGGAATCTCCTAGGGATTTACAATTACCAGATTCTATATCTCAATACGCACCATTAGATGGAGATATGGAGAACACTGCTGATGTACTTTTATTAGTAAGGCCAGATTATACAATTTATGATGAGCTAAGAAAAACAAAGGACTTTGAGATATTTTCAGATATGAGAATGGCTGGTGTTGGAATGATAGGTGTTGTTCATGCAACAAGACCAATTGATGCAATTCAAAGAATATCCTCAAGAGTAGACCTTGGTGTAATTACATCAGTAGTAGATACAAGTATATATATTGAAAATGGTGAAATTAAAGGAGTTTATGAAACCATAATGACTGTTAAAGTTCCATCAGGAATGAAGGAAGCTGATCTTGCTCGTCCAGTTATAGAAATTCGTGATTTTGAATCAGGAGATCTTAAACATGAAATTTACACTTATGGTGAACAGACAATTGTAATGGATGTTGAACTAGCTAAACAACAAAAAGAAAGTAGTAATAATAAGTCTTCTGTGGACATAATAGCTGAAAAAGAAATTTTAAGAAAAATTAAAAAGCTTATTCCTAAATCAAAAGTAGATGTTGAAGTGATATCTCCAAACAGGGCTAATATTTATATTAATGAAAAATACATTCCAAAAATTATTGGTAAAAATGGTGCTAGAATAGCTGAAATTGAAAATGAAATTGGTATTAGTTTAGGTGTTGAAGTTTTAGAAGATAGTAAAGATCACATTCCATTAAATAAAAGAGTTGAAGTTGATGTAATTGAAACAGCTAAACAATTAATTTTAGATATGGGAAGGTCTAATGATGGTGAAAACTTTGATGTTTATATAAATGATGACTATATTTTAACAGCTACTACCAGTAAAAAAGGTGAAATTAAAATTAAAAAAGGTATTGAACTTTCAGACTTAATCAATGATGCAATTGAATCTGGACAGGTTATTACTGCTATTAAAAAATAGGAATGTAAAATTATGAAAATAGGTGCTTCAACATTATGTGGATTTAAAGATAGTATTGAAAGTAATTTGGATTATTTTGAAGAATTAGGAATTAGATATGCTGAAATTCTTCATCAATTTCCAAATGAGCAATTAAACACTGATTCTTTAAATTCTTATAATCTTAAATATAGTATTCACTCTCCAATTCTCAATATTAACATTGGTTCTTTAAATAAGGCTATTAGAAAAGCTTCAATTGCTGAAATTAAAAAATCAATAGATCTTGCTAATAAAATTGACTGTGATATTGTAGTTGTTCATCCTGGTATGATTCCTTTTCTTGGAAAAGACTATGAAGATTTTATTTATGGTCTTACTAACAGTGCTATAAAAGAACTTGGAGAATATGGTAATGATTTAGGGGTTATAACAACTATTGAAAATATGCCTGCTTTTGAAGGGATGATGTATCAAAATATTGAAAGTTTAACTAATACTCTTGAAGAATATAATATGTTTATGACTTTAGATGTTGGTCATGCTAATCATACTAATCATAGGCCTAATGAAATGTATTCTAATAGAGTAAAACATATTCATATTCATGATAATACTTCTTTAGATGATGAACACTTAGCATTAGGTGAAGGAGATATTGATTTAAAGACCATTATAGGAATTTATGAGGAAAATAAATTTGATGGAGTATATACTATTGAAGTTAATACTCCTGAAGCTGTTAAAAAAAGTTTAAGCTATTTAAATAGTTTATAATATTAAATTAATTTTTGATCTTTTACTTCTTCTTTAAAATGTAAGTATTTACTATCAAGAACTTTCCTAATATTTTTAGCTGTTTTTTTACCAATACCTTCTACTTCTTGTAATTCATCTTCAGATGCATTAATAACATTACTTACAGTTCCGAAATGTTCTAGTAAATTTTTAGCATGAATAGGTCCAATATTTGGAAGGGATTCAATAATAAAAACTTGTTGTTCCCATATATTAGTAGGTTTCCTTTCAGTTCTTAATGTAATTGGAGTTTTGTCGCCTTTTTGTTCTCTAATAGCTATTCTTTTTATCATAGCTGCTGTATCTTGGGCATTTCTTGTAGGAATTATACTTATTCCAAAATCAAGTGCTATTGAAGCTATTGATCCTCTTATTGCATTAGGATTTATAAATCCAGAATATAAATCATCACCTTCAAGGATTATTATAGGTTTTTTAAATTCTTCTCGTAATTCATTTGCCTGTTTAAAAAGTCGTTTATCAATAATAGAATCTACAAAGTCTTTTGCAGTTTTTCTTTCAATAGCTACTTCTTCACTTACTTGGTAATCACCAACAGTCATTGTTTTAACTTGAACATCCATATCCATTTCAGATAAGTGTCTAATAACTTTAGAATTACCTTCTCTTGTATCTGCATAAACTATTGGTTTATCTCCTGTACTTTTTTTAGGCTCTTTAACTTTAACCTTTTTTTGAGTTTCCATTCTCTCAATTGCAGTTTCATTAAGTTCTTTTATAATTTCAGGATTAATTAATTGGTATTTCATCCTGTCTTCTCTATGTATTGAAGCCCAATAAAAGGCTTCATCCATTGTTTCTTCTGTTACAAGAACTTTAACTCGTCCTGTTCTTTTACGGCCTGTTCTTCCTCTTCTTTGAATCATTCGAACTTCTGATGGAACTGGTTCATATAAGATTACTAAATCTACTGCTGGTATATCAATACCTTCTTCAGCTACACTTGTTGATATTAAAACATCATATTCTCCTTTTTTAAAGGATTTTATAATTTCTTTTTGTTCTTTTTGGGATAATCCTTTTGTGCCATCTCGTGATGCTTGACCGTAGAATTTTGCTGATTTAATTCCTTCTTTTTCAAGTTTAGCATGAATTGCTTCAACTGTATCTCTGTATTGGGTAAATACCATTACTTTAGAGTTTTTATTGTTTTGGTTATTACTAAATCGTTCTGATTGTAATTTAGTCTGACCATCATCAAATAATTCTTTTTTTAGAATTTTAGTTAGTTTTCTTAATTTTGGATGTTCTAATCCGTCTTTTTCAGATTTTTTAGATAATTTTATTGCTCTTGAAAAGTTAGGATCTTTAATTAATGATTTTGCTGCTTTTGTTTGTTTTTTTCTAAGTCTTGATACATATTTGTTAAAAGTTGAAACTCCTTGTGTTTCAATAAGTTCTAGTGAATGTTGTAAGTTTATCACTGCTGTTAAAAGGGATATTGCTCTAAAACATTCTTTGTTAGGATTTACTGATCTTGCAATAGTGCTGTGAACTCTTCCTCTTGCATTTAAAATATCTTTTTTAGTTACAGATATTGTGTTTATAACTTTCATATTTTTAAGAGCTTTAAGTCTTAATTTAAGGGCTTTGTTAACTAAATCTTTTATTTTGTTAAGCTCATCAGACATTTTAACTCTTACCCAGTCAATTTTAACAGGATTAAAATATGGTTTTACATCTGCATCATCTTCACTTTTAACTACAATATTTTGTATGAATAAATTTTGGCAAACTTCTTTTATTTTTTCTTTATCAGAACCTGGTGATGCTGTAAGAGCTAAAATTAGATTATATTTTGATTCTTTAGCATATCTTGAAGCTAAATAAACATATGAATAAGCACCAACACCATGGTGACATTCATCAAAAACTATAAGGGATATGTCCTCTAAGGTATATCTTCCATTAAGTAAATCTGATTCTACTGTTTGTGGTGTTGCAGATATTACTCTAGATTCTTTCCATCGTTTTACTCTATCTTCTGTTTTGACAGCACCGGTAATTGAACTACATGGAACATTTAAGAATTCTTTAAAACTATTTTCATGTTGTATAGCTAAAGGTTTACTAGGTGATAAAATTAGAACTTTTGAATTTTTCACTTTTTCTAATCTATCTGATGCAACAAGAATTGCCATGATTGTTTTTCCTAAAGCTGTAGGTGCAACAATCATTGTATTTCCTTTTCTCAAAACATCTGCAGCTAGTACTTGTTGATATAATCTAGATTCAATAGAATTTGGTTTTATTAATGGATGTTCAATATAGTTTACCATATTTTAAATATTAGTTTTTTATATTTAAAAGTATAACGAGAGTGTTTGAAAAGTAATTATAGGTTTAAAATAACATCCTTAAATTTAGTAGCTGCTTCACCAATAATTATTATTTTATCACAATCTAATGTTAAAGCAGTTGTAATTCCTTTTTTAATTTCTTCTTTTGTAGTTCCGATTGTTCCTTCTTTAATAAACTTTTCATCAATATCAATTAAAATTATTTTATCTTTTAAAGAAGGATTTTTATCTAAATATTGCTTAGCAATTTTTTGTGAGGCTGCTGAATTAGGTATTACATACTTTGAATAATCTAAAACACTTTCAAAAATTTCTAAATCTCCTTTCTCACCAGATTCAGAGGAAATTGTAATAATTGTTGTTATATCATCATATAAGTTTTTAAATGCATTTAGCACTGTTTTAACTCCTGCAGGATTGTGTGCGAAATCAACAATTATATCTTTGTTATTGATTGTTGTTATATGCTCCATTCTTCCATTAACACCAGTAAAATTAGCTACTGAATCTAAAATCTTATCATAAGGCAATTTTAAAAATTCATGACTAGCTATTATAACACCTAAAACATTGTAAACATTATGAATTCCATCTAATTTCATTTTAACTTCAAGTTTATCAGTTGGGGTGAATAAATCAAATTTTCTATTTTCTAAATCAATATTTGTAGCTATGTAGTCAGTTTGAGGAGTTGTAATACCACAATTTCTACAGAAATAAATTCCAGATCCAGAGATAATTTCTTGAATTTTTATATTTTCACCACAAACACATTGTTTTTCACTAGTACATGTAGATGAAGTTTCTACTCTAAATGTAATTAAGTCACCATCATAATTATACTGCTTTAGAAGTCCCATTATTGTAGGGTCATTAGCATTTACTATGATTTGCTTACCCATAAGTGTTTGAATAAACTCACCTTTTACTTTTGCATATTCTATAAATCCTGAAAGTTCATTAAGATGGTCCTCAGTAATATTGGTAATTAATCCAGATTCTAAACCAACATTTTCTGTAATCCTACTAACAGTTCCAGGAACTCCAAATGTTCCAATTTCTAAAATACCAACATCACCATCTAAACGAGATTGTAAAATAGGAATAAACTCAGCATTGCCCTGCATACCTTCTAAATTATGTTCAGCAGGAATAATATTATTATCATAAGCAATTTTTTTCATAAGCTCAATAGAAGTTGTTTTACCATTAGTTCCAGTAATACCAAAAACAGGTTTTTCACTCTTAAACAAATCAACAATATCTTCAAGAGTTAAAATTTCAACATTACACTCTTTAGCTTTAGAAAAAATCTCATGGTCTTTAGCTAAACTAAGAGGAGGAACTAAAAAATCAATCTTTTCAAAAAACTCATCATCAGGATTATCTCCAAAAATTAGTTCAATATCATAACCATCTAAAGATTTAATAAATCTACAATCCTCTTTTGATGAAGAATCAATTCCAATAACATTATAACCTCTCTCATCAAGAATTCTAGCTATTAAATTTCCATTAGCTCCACAAATTCCAACAACACCAATGGTAGAGTTTTTATTAATCATACTTATTCATTCCTCTTTCAAGACCAATCATAATCTTATCCATTGTAGTATGTCTATCATAAGCTATTAAAGGACCCATATGTAAAATAATATCTCCAGGTTTAGAATATTTAAAAGTAAGCTCTGCAGCATCAGTAATATTTTCACAAGCCACTTTAGTAGCATTAGGATTTTCAATAGCATCTAAAACCTCATAAGCAGCTTCCATTTCTACCTCTTGAGTAACCTCATTAAAACCACTAGCTATTATAGTATCAACATATTCTCCTACTAATCGCCCAACTTCAGCTTTATCTCTTTTAGATAAAGTATCAAAGTGATCTAAAAATAAAACAACAGAATCATCCTTAAAATACTCTAAAGTAATCTTCATACCATCATATAAAAATGCAGAATCAAGAATTACCCTACGACCATTATGATCACCTAAATCTTGCATATGTGCAGGTAGGCCTCTAAAACTAGTTAAAGCATCAATAATATCTTCTTTTGATATACCATAAGTCAATGCAACACCTGCTGCAGATAATGAATCTTCAAAGAAATAACTCATCATATAAAAAGGAGTAGTAAATTTATTATCACCATAGCTAACTGTTAAAGTTTCATCACCTTCAAAACCTAAAATTTCAGCAGAACTATCTTTATTATTAAGTTCAAAATAAATAGCATCACTTCTAATAGGCTCTATTATATCTCTACAAGAATTATTTGATATAAAAGTTTTACTCATTTTCTCTAAAATCAATTTACGTTGCTGATATTTTTCAAGAGAACCACCAAATTCAGATAAATGATCCTCAGCAATATTTGTTAAAAGACCAATTTCAAGATTTAATTGATCTAAAAGTCCAATAGTACCATGTGGAAGTTCAAAAATAGCTATATCACAATCTTCATTTTTACCTTTAACAATTCCATCAATAATTGCTTCACTAACAAGATTATTAACAAGGGAAGAACAAGACCAAACATTATATCCAGCTTGTTTAAAAAGAGCAGATATAATAAAAGTAGTTGTAGTTTTACCCATTGTTCCAGAAACACCAATAATATCAACAGGAATTAAATCATTAACCATAGCAGAGAACTCTTCATTAGATAAAACTTTTAAATTAGCATCTTTAATCTTTTTAGCTATTGGGGCAGAATCAGGCAGAGTAGGAGCTTTATAAACTAAATCAATATTATCAATAGAGGGATCAGGATTTCCTAAATCAAGAATAACTCCTTCTTTTTCAATTTCCTTTAAAATTCTTTGAACATCTTCTTTAAATTCATCAATATTCTTAGTATCAGTTATAATAACCTTTTCTCCTTGATTATTAAGTAATCTTGCAACAGGCCTTCCAGCATTACCTGCACCAACAACTAAACAATTCATATCAAACATCTCATAATTAACATATTAAATTATTATATGAATTTAATTAAATTTAAATTTTTAATAAAAAGCTATTAAAATAAATCAATTAATCCTCAATATACTCAATCTCAACAACAGGATTAAAATCATCAACCTTATCTTTAGGAATAATAAATCGGATAGTTGGACTTATACCTGTTTTAACTTCAATAGCTATTTTTTCATCAGATTTCTCATCCTTTATCTCAGGTTTTTCAACATCTTCTTTTTCTAGCTCTAATATTTTTGAAGCTATAAAATCTAATTGTTCTTGTGACTTACTAGATAGCTTTGATTTGTTATTTTCTATAAATTCTTCAATAATAAATTCAAGATTTTCTGGTTCTTCTGGAATAAAATTAGTTTCATATTCTTCTAAAGCTCTAATTTCAGCTATTTCTTTTTTAACCCAATCATCATAGTATTGTGGTGGTTCATAAGGATTTAATGGATTAACACCCATATATAAAAAGTAGGATACTACTTCATAAACCAGTTCAGCATTTTTAATAGCTTTACTTTTAGAATATCTTCTTGCATTTTGAATAGCTTTTTGACTGTTTGTATTAATTTCTTGAATATATAATCCAATCTCCGAAGCTGTAGAATTTATTTTACAAATCCTATCAACAAGCTTATTTAAATCATCATCTGTATTTAAAACAATTTTTAAAAGATTGTGGAGAATATCTTTTGATAAAATTACAGATTGATTGTATTTTTCATTAACAATACATATATCCATATTTTTACATTGCTCATATAATTCTGGATATGAGTCTTTTAAAAAGAAAAAGTTTGGATTTAATTGATTCATATTCTCCATTCCTTATAAATAGAATTTAGAAGTTTATTCAAATTGAATTAACTCTTCTACATCACCATAAACAACATCTAATCCACACATAGATGGAACATAGTTTGCTGCTTTAGCTGAGTTTACACCAATAACTTTAAAGCCCATATCTTCAATTGGAGCTACAACCATACAAGTATCACAAACAATATTTCCACCAGCATCTTCTATAGTCTTTGTATAACCCATCCTATCAGCAGATGCTTTTACACTAATGGAAGTACAAATCCATAGTTTGTTTTTAATGGTTTTTCCTTTTACAATCTCAGATACTTTTTTAATTTCTTCTAAAGAAGCATGTGGACATCCTAAACAGATTAAATCAGCTTCCTTATTTGTTGTAGTTAAATTTTTACGAGTTTCTAATATGTCTTCTTTGGTTATTGTTAATTTTTCAAAAGCATTATTTTTATCAGCAACATCAAACTCAGGAGTTATATCTTCAACATGATATAATGCAACAGATCCAGATGATGCAAGTGCAGCACCAAGGGTTTTTAAGTCGTTATTGTCAGGTGTATTTTCTAATACAAAATAAGGTATATCTCCACCAACATTTTGACCAACAATATATCCTAATGCACCAAAATCTGCTCCAGATAATGGTGTATCTACATTAATTATCCAATCTGCAGTTCTATTTTCAGGTAAATGGAATCCGTATAAAGGTGTTTTACCTACAATAGCTGCAGCTAATGCACCCGGTCCTCCCTCACGATTAGTTCTAGCACCAATAACTGAGTTTACAAATGCAACTGCAGAAGATTCAGACCAGGAGATATGATCTTTAAATCTTGGAACATTTCCAACAAGATAAGGGGTACATGTACATGTTTTTGTAATTCCAAGTCTTCCATAAGCATCTACAATCTGATTTTGTTTAATGGAAAACTCTTCTGGAAATCCAAATTTATCCCAATTATCTAAATCTGTTCCAGGTGGATTTAAAGTAGATGTAACTGTAGCTACTCCTTTATCATCTTTTGCAAGGTCTTCAAGATATTCAAGTCCTGCCTGACCAATTGTTTTATAAGAAACTCCAGAGACTTGAGCAGATGTAATGTCAACAAGTTCGCTTGCTCCGTAAATATCTCCTAAAGCTACTAGAATATCCATACTTTTACGTATTGTTTCTCCATACTCTCCATTACACATTGCTTCTTCTTTTTTAGTTAAATGCATTAAATCACCATTAGTTATTAGTTAATTGATGTTCAACCATTTCATCAACAAGTTTAAGGAAGGCATCTTTAGATTCAAGTGGAATCATAGCTCCTGCAGCTATATCATGACCTCCACCTTGCCCTGTAAAATTATTAGAACAATCTTTAAGAGCTTTTCCTAAGTCTACTCCTTTATCAACCATATCTCTTGTTGTTCTTCCAGATATTTTAATGTCCTTATGTAATCTAGAAAGTCCTAGAACTGGTTTTGAATTATCTAATATATCAACTGAAAGACCAATACTAGCTATTGTTCCCATTACAGACTTTAAAACTTTATCTTCACTGTAAAGATATTGAATAGTGTTAAGCTGTGTTGCACCTTCTCTTTTAGCCCATTCAAGCCCTTTTACTATTTGGTCACGATATTCTTGTTGTAGTTTTACTGCAACATCTAAAACTTTCTCTCTTTCACCTAGAGCTATTCCTAAACCTAGTCCAAATTTCTTATTTTTCCCACAAGCATCTAATATATATGCATATTCTTCTAAATCTCTTAAAAGTGGGATTTCTTTAGGTACAGTATAGCAATTATCAAAAATATCAGGATTAACTTTTATTAGCTCATCTTTAAGAACATCAGCTTCTTCACCTTCTAGGTCAGTGAATTTTATACCATAGGATAATCCTATCTTTTCTAAAAATTCCTGAGAGCCTTCAAAGTCTCCTGAAATTCCAGGTAATGGTGGACTAAAAGTATATGCTAAAGATTTAAATAATGGTTGTGTTGATTTAGAAACTATTTTAAGACCTTCATGAATCTCTAAAACACCACTTTCTTTTGCATCCTCAACAATCATTTTATTCATACCAATAAAACCATTTTGACCTTGCATATCTCCAAAAGCACCAATTAAAGCAAAATAAGCTAAATGTTTTTTATCAAGTCCTCTAGCTATTAAATAACTAGAACCTGCTCCACTTAATTCTTTACTTCCATCAATACCAAATATATGTGGGTTAATATGTACTAAATGACTTTCTGATTCTGTATCATCAACTTGGTGATGATCTGCAATAATAACATCATTTTTGAAAGTGTTAAGTTCTTTAACATAAGCACTTCCCATATCTGTAAAAATAAATAGGGAGGAGTCATCACTCCTCAGTTTGTTTATCACATCTTCTTTAAGACGTGGAATAATTGTGATGTGAAATTGAGCATTCTCTTCTTTTAAAGCATTAGCTAATACTGCAGCTGCTGAAATTCCATCAGCATCGTTATGAGAAACTAACCTAATCACATCATTATTGTCAATATGCTCCTTAAGCATATTACTTGCTTGTTTAGCTCTATTTAACAAGGAGTGCTGCTTGTTTTGGATCATATCTCCAACCTTCAGGTAATTCTCCTTCTTTAACGTAATATGCACCTAATTTTCTTATTCTAGATTCGATAATTGTTAAACCTCTTTTAGAGTGTAAATCTTTAGGATTTTCTTCTAAATGGTCTCTGATATTTACAGCTCTTCTAATTAAGTTCATTAAATCTTCTGGGTATTCTTGAGCTTGACCATTTCTTTTTAAAATTTGATTGATTCTTTCACCAGTTACATCTTTAACACTAGGAATTCCATAAGTATCTCTTAAGATAATACCAATTTCACTTGTAGATTTACCTTCTTTGGTAAATTTTAAAATCATTTCTTCAATTTCTTCATTACTATAAGTTACCCATTCTGGTTTTGCCATAATAATTCCTCTAATATTTATAAATTATATAATAAGCCCAAATAATTATTCTTTAGAATACCATTTAATAAATTTCTCTAAAGAATTTTTTCTATGTGAAAACTGATTTTTTTCTTCAGTAGTGAGTTCTCCAAATGTTTTATCTAAATCTGGCACATAAAAAATAGGATCAAATGCAAATCCTAAATTTCCTTTCTCACTAAGAGCTATTTCTCCACTGACTTTGCCTAAAAAGATCTTGGGCTCAGAATTGGGGGCGCAGTACCCAATAACTGACCTGAATTCGGCATATCTATCATCAGCATCTTCTAAAAGCTTTAAAATTCCAGTATTTCCTAATGTGTCTTGAACATATGAGGAATAAGTTCCTGGAAAATCTTTAAGAGCTCTTATAAATAAACCAGCATCTTCCACAATCACAGGTTTATTTAGTTTACGACAAGCATATTTTGCACCGGATATAGCTACTTCCTCAAGAGTTCCTTGAGGTTCACAGTAACCTAAATCAATATGCTCTAGTTTAATATCGTAATCCTTAAAAATATTTACTGCTTCTTCTACTTTATGTTTGTTCCCAGTAATAAAGGTTATCATTTAATCACCTTTGGCTCATTAATTGGAATCATAATTTTAAAATGAACTCCATGATCACTATCTACTTGGATTAATTCACCATCAATTTGACTTATAAGGGATGTAATAATTTTCCAACCAAGTCCTTTAGAATCTTTAAAATTAAAACCTTCAGGAAAACCAACACCATTATCTTTATATTCTAAAATACATTTATCTCCATCTTTAATTACAGATTTTTCAATAATATTTTCTTTATCATTATCAAATTCAAAAGCATATTTAATAGAATTAAATGTTAATTCTGTTAAAATTAATATTAATGGAGTTAATGTTTTTAAACTTAAAAATATATCATCGGAATAATTTACAAATTTAATATTTTTATTAAAGTATCCACTAAATATATTTGAATCAAAAGTTTCTAAATATTCTTTAATATTTACAGTTTCAAGATCACTAGAACCATATGCTAACTCATGAATCAACGCCATACTGCTTATACGTTTCTTTGTAGAGTCTACAATTCCATCTAAATCTCCTTCATGGAATCTCATTTCAAGATTTAACAAACTACTCATTATTTGCAGGTTATTTTTAACTCTATGGTGAACTTCTTTTATTAAAATTGATTTTTCTTCATTAATCTTTTTAAGGTGATTTTCATAAAGTTTTGTATTTGAAATGTCTTCAACATATCCAGAAATATCATCGCCGCTTCGTTTAAGGTAGTATCTAATATATTTCCTTTGGTTTTCATCACCATCTTGCAGGTAATCGATTTCAAAATCTACTTCATCAATTTCTTTTGTCTCAAAGAATTTGGAATATAACTCTAAATATTCATCTTTATTAACTATATATTCAATAAATTTATATCTGTCTTTTTCAAACCAATTATCAGTAGAAAGTCCAACAACATCTTCAAAATACTCACTAAAAATAAATCTGGAGTGTGAATTTTTATAGAAAACACCTGATTTAAAGTGTTTACTAATATTATTAAAAGCTGTTACTAATTTTAGATTATCTTTTTCAGCATACTTAAATCTAGTAATCTCTGAACAAGAAGAAATAAAAGAAATTTTATCTTCGAAATCATCATAAACCATTTTATTATGAACATCTAAATATTTCGTATTCCCTTTATTGGTTATAAGTTTAACTTCAACTTTATTTTTAGGATTTTCTGGACTCAAACTATTAATATGGTTTAACAACTCTTCTTTAGATTCATCAACTAAACAATCTACTAATAAGTCAAAACTATCAATATAATTTTCTGGAATCTCGGTAATATCATCGTATTCTAAAATTTTAAAAATTTGTGGAGTCCATTGGTATTTATTACTGTAAGTCTTATAGTATAATGCTGATTTAGTTACATCTTGCATAATATTAATACTTTCCTGTAATTGTTGAAGATTTTTATTAAGTATATAATCAACAGTATTATCAGTACATAAATAAGTTATAGACTCTAATTCATCATCCTCATCATAAATAGCAGATAAATATGTATTTACATAGCGTATCCTGTCAGTTTTAACTATCCTAAATTTACACTCAACAGTTGGATTATCAATTGATAAACGATTATGAGCTTCATCAAGAATATGCAAATCCTCATCAAGGATTATATCTTTAATATGGAATAAAGTATCACTTAAAGGTGTTAATCCTAAGTAAAAATATAGTTCTCTTGACCATCTGAAAGAGTTTTCTTTAGCATTATAAACTAAAGAAAATGTTTGAGATTGTGATTCTTTACTTGCTTCTAATTCATCAAAGTTAAGAAGCATATTTTGATTGTTAAATATATTTAGACCAGAAACAAAACTAATTTCTACAGCAGGCTCATCATTATAAATTATTCTTCTTGAAATTCCATAATGCTCTTCATTATTTAATTTATTAATAATATGAAAGTCAATAATATTATCTTTAGAAACATCAACTGTTCTATCAACCATTTCCTGCATAGTTAAATCTAAATGAGTTGAATTATCTTTAAGCTCAGCAACATTTTCAAAATAATCTACTAACAATCCATCAGGATCTATATTCTTTTCATTTAAAAATTCTAAAAATGCACTATTATATCTTATAATGCGATTACCTCGAACAATAGCTATTTTTTTAGATGATTCCATATGCTCATCTTTATAAACATTGTTCTCATTATGGTTTATGATAATTTGGCCTTCTTCATAAATAAAAGTAAGTGTGTTTATAGATTCAATACCTGATTTTAATACCTTTACAGAAACTTCTTGAGCTTCCTGTGTTTCCATAACTTTATTAAAATAATAATACATGAAATCTTTAAATTTAGGGAAAATATCACCATAATATCTTCCAATATATTTTTCATCACCAAAAGTTTCTTTAAAAGCTTTTGAGCCAATATATTTAATTAAGAATTCATCATTTACAGGTTCAATTAGAATAATATTTTCTCCAAATAAGCTAATTAATTGTTTATTTTTTATTTCAGAGGGTTCTTTAATTTTAGGTC
>JABUVA010000002.1:17105-19460 GCA_021442885.1 Methanobrevibacter sp.
ATAATTTAGGATAAGTACTAAATCATTTTCAGTATCATGTTTGACTTTCATTTTATCTACCTTTAATGTGTGTATCTTCCTCTAGATTCGATTTCTTTAATTTTTTCAATAAGCTTATCATTATCTTCGCTATATCCTTTAAGAACCATCTCAAAAAGAGTATTAGCTAGTGTTTGATTAGTACTTTGAAGAGACTTCTTTAAAACAAGCAAATCAACAGCTTTATCTTCAAATAAATCAGAATAAAATCCTAATCCAAAATCTAAAAATATTAATTCGTTTTTTTCATTAACTAATATATTAGAAGTTGTAATATCACCATGTATAATATTTTTATTATGGAGCATAAATATATTTTTTCCTATTTCATAGGCTAAATTAGAATTATCTTCATTAATAATATCTTTAACCATAGCTCCGTTAATTTTCTCCATTGAAATGATTTTATCATTTAAATTAACATCAAATAATACTGGTGTTTTCACACCTGTTCTTTTAACATCAGATAAAAGTTTAGCTTCAAGTTTTGTACGTGATTTTCTAATTTTATTATCAATTTCAGGAATTCTATAACCTTTAGAAATCCTATTTTTTAAAACAATATTTTCATCTAAATACTTGCCTTCTATAATATTTGATTCAGCTCCTTTAGCTATTAATCCTTCATCTAATTTTAAATAGGATTTTTCATTAGAAACCCAGGGAATATCAACTTCATCAGTTCTAAATCTTTGGATGATTTCAGTTTGATTCATAGCTAATGGTCCGAAATGTTTATTCATTAAAATTCCTAACCATGCTATCATAACACCATTATCTCCACATAGCTTCATTTCAGGCATATAAAATTGTGCACCTTGTTCATTTGCCATTATATTTAACATTTCACGAAGCCTATTATTTGCAGAAACACCACCACATAACATTACTTCATCTTTTTGTGTATGTGATAATGCTCTTTCTGTAACTTCAACTAACATTGCAAATGCCGTTTCTTGTAGGGAAAAACAAACATCTTCTATTGGTGTTCCTTTTTCATAAGATCTTAAAGCTGCTGATAGAAGCCCTGAAAAAGAGAAATCCATACCCTTAACAGAATAAGGCAAATCAACATAATTTCCTTTTTTTGCAAGTTTTTCTATTACTGGCCCTCCAGGATGGCCTAAACCAGTTTCACGTCCAAAATGATCAAGACAATTTCCAATAGCTATATCTAAAGTTTCTCCAAAAATTCTATATCTTCCACTTTCAAAGGCAATTACCTGGCTATTTCCACCACTTACATAAAGTGTTACAGGGTTTATAGCTCCAGTATCAAGTTTTCCAATTTCAACATGTCCAATACAATGATTAACACCTATTATTGGTTTGTTTAATGATAGTGCTAGGGTTCTTGCAGAAGTAGCTACTATTCTTAAAGCAGGTCCTAATCCAGGGCCTTGGGAAAATGATATTAAATCTATATCTTTGTAATCAATTCCTGCTTCTTCAACTGCTTGTGGTATTAATTTTGGAATCCACTCTGCATGGTGTTCTGCAGCTATTCTTGGATGTATTCCTCCTTTTTCTGGATATAGCTGTTTACCTGCTATAGATAATATATTTCCGTCACTATCTACAATTCCAATACCTGTTTTTTCTGCTGTTCCTTCAATTCCTAAACATATCAAAATTATCACGAAAATTATATTTTATTGATTTATTATAGTTTAAAGTATTTTTTATAAAAATATTATTTATAAGTTATTATTTAACAAGTTTATCAATATTGTATTTAATTAGTTTTAATAAATAATAAAAAAGAGATATTATTTTAAATAAGTTAATAGTTGATAAAATGACTGATTATACTGAAAGTAGGAAATATATGTAAAGCAAGACTTGAATTGGAAAAAGGTAATTATAACAAGGCATTAAACCATATTAATCATGCTATTATGGAAGATGGGGAGAATTCTGATGCTTATGGTTTAAAAGCTATTATATTAAGTGTAATTGGTAAACAAAATGAATCTAATAATGCTCTTATGTATTTTCATAAATTAGGTGATGAAAATAATAAAATAGATTATTTAACGGATAAAATAGAGGTAATAAATAATCAAAATGATATTTTCGGCGCTATTAAATCTTCTGAAGACCTTTATGAGACATATAGTACTGATTGGGAGAAATGGAATTGTAATTCTAATATATTTAATATAATAGGTTGTGGATTTTAGAGAAAGTAGGGGATAATCAAATTGAAGCACTTCATTTTTATTATGAAGCTTTAATGTGTTTTGATAAAGCGTTATTGTTTGCAGATAATGCATTTTTAGCTAGTAAAGAACAAAATCCATCAGCATATAATAA
>JABUVA010000002.1:19834-22760 GCA_021442885.1 Methanobrevibacter sp.
TTTAGGACGTTATGAAGAAAGAGATGAATTTATAGAATTAAGGGAAGAATTAAACAATTGTGATTAACATTTAATAAATTTAAATTCATTCTTATTTAATTTAGGAAAAAGATATAAACCTTATTTAAGCTTTGTCATAATTTGAAAAATAATAAAAAAAGTAGAAGTTAAATAAAATTTAACTTAATGCAGATTCTAGTTGAGTTTTATATTCATTAGCTTTATCTTGCACTTTAAAAGTATTTAAAATAGCATCAGCTAGTTTTTGAATATTATCACTAGAAAGTTGAATATTATATTTTTGTGCTGTTTGATTTACAAGATCCTTTATTGATTTTACATCTTTTATATCATTGTTTTGCACTTGATCTTTAACTTCTTCTACAAGTTTTGATATTTGATCTGGAGTTGAATTACTACTATTTACAACTTCTGTTTGTACATAAATTTCCTCGTTAGCTGCTTCTTTTACTTCACTTGGAATTTGTGTATTTGTTGCTTTTTCATAGCATGTCATTATTCCTGCAAGTGCAGATTCACCTGTTGATGAAACAGGACTTGTAACATAAACTACTCCCTGTGTAATTCCTGCAGATTCTAGAGCACTTCCATACATCTCAGCAGTTACTAATGTTACTTTTTCTTTGTCTACTGTAACTTTAAGGTTGGTGTTTTGTGTCAAATCCACTAATGCTGATGAGAATATCTGTTTTGAATCATAGGTTTTTCCACTTATTCCTTTTGATATTTGATTTACCTGATCAGCATTAATTACTTCGGTTTTTGCACCGCTTAAATCTGCAAATCCTTTGCTTGCAAAATAATCATTAACTGTTTTCATGTAATCTTGATTAGCATGTGTTGTCTCACCATAAGTTACTATAAGCTTAGCATTATCATTACCTGCAAATGCAGATGATGATGCAAATAAAGCCATTGCAATACATATAATAGCTATCAATCCAATAGTTAACTTGCGCATTATTATCACCAATATAAAATTTTATAATTAATCCTATATAAATATATGTTTAAGTTGTTGTAAAAAATTTATTACATTTTCATAGTTTCAAAAATAATATTAACTATTAAAGTAATAAATAATAAAACATGGGTTTTTATAACAATAGCACAGAAGCATTTAGAAGAATAACAGAGTTAACTGGAGATATTAATATTTCCAATGACTTTAAAAAAGAAATTAGTGCTAGGGGAATACCCATATACAAAGGATACAGTATCCAGAAAAGATTACTTTTTGAAGCAGAAGAGGAAAAACTACTATCTCCAATAGATGTTGATAAAAGAATAATGGAACTTTTAGAAGAAAACTCAAAAAATAAAGTATCAACTAATTATGTAGATAAATGTAGTAGTTGTGAAGGGGCAACAAAGATACCTCCAATGCCAAATGAATCTGCAACATCACTACCTACAAGTGGAAGTGATTTAGATAAACATAAAGACCTAAATGATAGGGAATTATTAGAAAAAGTATCTTTACAAAACCAAAAAATTATAAATCAAAATAAAATAATAATTCAAGAATTACGAAAACTAAACGAAAAAGTAGGTGAATAAATGATAGATGGTGTAACAACTTATGGTTCTTCAGAATTACTAGATGAAATAAAATACACAGAACCAGTTTTTATATGTACAATTGGAACTACTGAAACTTCAAAAATAGAAGGGATTACAGGAGCAGGAGCAGACCCTGAATTAACTGAATATACTCCTGCTGCAGATGTTGAATTAATGGTCCTTGGACAAGTTAGATGTATGGATAATATTGCTCAAACTGTAATTGGGGATGCAGCTGCACCAACTCCAGCTATTCTTACAAAAGCATCATTAGAATTAGCTGACATACCATTTGTAATTGTTGATGCAGGTTCTAAAATAAAACCTGAAATTGAATGTATGAATATGGGAAGAGAATATGGTAGAGATATTAGAACAGGAAAAGCTGTTTTAAACCCACTTGAAATTTATGAAAATGCTAAAGAACTTGGTACTAAACTTGGAATGATGCATGATTCTCTTGTAATCGGTGAAAGTATAGCTGCAGGAACAACAACTGCATTAGGTGTTTTAAAAGCTCTTGGATATGATGCTGATGGAAAAATAAGTGGATGTACACCAGTAAACCCTCATCAATTAAAAATCGATGTTGTTAATGAGGGACTAAAAAATTCAGGAATTACTCCAGGTGAATGTGATGCATTTCAAGCTGTTGGTGCTGTAGGTGACCCAACTATTATAGCGATAGCTAGTTTGGTTTTAGCTAGTGGAGCAACCCCTATCATATTAGCAGGAGGAACCCAAATGGTGGCTGTTTGCGCAGTCATAAAATCAATTAATCCAAACTTTGACTTTTCAAGAGTAAATATAGCTACAACCATATACGTGGCAGAAGATGAAAATGCTGATATTGTAAATTTAATAGAACAAATTGATCCTGAAATATCCTTACATGTTGTTGACCCTAAATTTGAAGACTCAGAAAATCCAGGTATTAGATTATATACAGAAGGATTTATTAAAGAAGGTGCAGGAGCTGGTGGAGCAATGCTTACAGCACTTATGAGAGGAGCTAGTGTAAGTAGTCTTAGAAATAAAATAGAAAAAGTATGTCAATTAAATAAATAAAATATAATAGAAAAATAATAAAATCATTCATTGTATAAAAGAACTGTCTTTTAAACAATGAATCTCTTTTTTTAAAGGTTTATTCTAGCTATTTAGAATATATGTGTGATTGAACCTAAAAATACTATAATTCCAACAGCCCAACAATAATATGAAAATATGTCCAAGTTTCTATTCTGAATTAAATCAAGAACCCATTTAATAGCTAAATAACCAGCAATAAATGCTGCAATAAAACCTAATATTATAGCTGTAAAATTAGCATCCATAGCAC
>JABUVA010000002.1:22793-28081 GCA_021442885.1 Methanobrevibacter sp.
CCTATTATTGCAGGAATTGATAGAATAAAACTGAATTTAGCTGCAAATTCTTTATCTAAACCTGCTACTAAACCAGCAGCAATTGTAGTTCCTGAACGAGACAAACCTGGTAAAATTGCACAAGCCTGACCTAATCCCATAAATAATGATTCTTTACCCGAAACATTTGCAAAATCTATTTTTCCACTGTTCATTCTTTGGGATAAATAAAGGATAGTACCAGTTACAAATAAGAAAAATGCAGGGACATATAATGCTCCAGCAAATAGTTCCTCAACTTGACTTTGGAATAAAACACCTACAATTCCTACAGGAATAGTTGCTAAAATAACATACCATGCTAATTTCTTGTATGGATCCTCGTAAAGTCCTTCAATAAATCTATGTTGAAGGATATCTCCAATACTTAAAAACCAAGATCTAATAAGTTTATAAATATCTCCATGGAAAAACCAAATAACAGCAATTAATGAGCCTAAATGAAGAAAGGTATCAAAAGCTAAATCTGGTGCAACTCCTAATGCCCTTTCTGCAAAAATTAAATGGGCAGAACTACTAATTGGTAAAAATTCAGTTAATCCTTGAACTATACCAATTATTATTGCTTGTATAACATCCATATTTTACACCTTAAAAGTAGGTTAACCATTCATAAATATCAAGGGCTTTATTTTCAACAACTTCGAAAAATGTTGTCTGTAATTTTTCAGTAATAGGTCCTCTTTTTCCTATTCCTATTGTTCTTCCATCAATACTTTTTATTGGTGTAACTTCAGCAGCAGTTCCTGTAAAAAAGATTTCATCAGCAAGATAAAGTCTTTCACGACTAATACCTTCTTCAACAACATCGTATCCTAGGAATTTTGCTATTTTCATAACAGAATCTCTAGTAATTCCTTTAAGAATAGATGAACTTAAAGGTGGTGTGTAAATGGTTTCATCCTCAACAATAAAAATGTTTTCTCCACTACCTTCAGCTACTTGGCCTTGGTAATCAAGCATAATTGCTTCGGAATATCCGTGATTAATAGCTTCTATTTTTGCTAATTGAGAGTTCATATAATTTGCAGCTGCTTTAGCCATTGTAGGTAATGTGTCAGGTGCAGGTTTTCTCCAGGAGGATACTCCAACATCGGCTCCTACTTTCATAACTTCATCACCTAAGTATGCTCCCCATTCCCATGCTCCTATCATAACATCAACAGGACAATTTAAAGGATTAACTCCTAATTCTCCATATCCTCTAAATGCAATAGGACGTATATAGCAAGATTTAAAATTATTTTCTTTAATTGTTTCAATAGTCGCATTACATACTTCTTCTTCTGTGTAAGGCATATCTATTTTATATATTTTTGCTGAATCAAATAAACGTTTTATATGATCTTCTAATCGAAAAACACAAGAGCCTTTATCATTTTCATAAGCTCTAATTCCTTCAAAAACGCTTGTACCATAATGTACAACATGAGAAAAGGCATGTATATTTGCATCTTCCCAATCAATCATTTCACCATTCATCCATACTTTACTTACAGTATCATCCCAAGCCATTTTATCACTTCATAAATTTAATATTAATATAATATATGTGGATTATAATATTTAAATTTCAATTGAATATAACTAAAAAGTTAAAAAAAACAGTTAATCTATACTTATTAAATTAATATAATCTAAATATAATTAAAAGATTTTAAAAAAAGAAAAAATAAAAGTAGCAGTTAGCTACTTATTCTGGTTTTGAAATTAAAGCAGTTTTAGCACCGACAGAACCGTCACCCATGTGAGGAGTTCTGCATACGGAATCGTTTGCTTTTTCTATTTCTCTTGCTTCTACAGCTAATTTAGCAGCTGCTGAAGCCATTTCGTGTGCTGCTGCAACAATAGGAACGTATTTTTCCATTTCTTTTACCATGAAACAACCTTTTAAGTCTAAGTCAGCAACTTTTTCAGCAATTTCGTATGCTGCGTAAGCTTTAGCTTTTGCATATGGGTTTTCGAAACCAGCTGCTTCTACAGCTTTTTCAGCAGTAATTGCAATTTGAGGTAATTCGATTTCTTCGCCAGCTTCAACAGCAGCGATAACGCCATCGATAGTTTTTTGAACTAATCTGTAAGCACCAGTAGCAGCTAATACTTTGATAATGTCAGAGTTGAATGAAGCCATTTCAGTTGGGTCTAATAATTCTCTTCTAGCACCAATCATTGGGTCAGCTTTTACGATAATGTAACCTAATCCTTGTTCAATCATTTCATCTTTTTTACCTAAACCTGGTGCATCACCAATAATAATTGCTGGGGTGTCTGCTTCAGATAATAATTCTCTTGCTTTTGCAGGACCTGGTGCTCCTGGGTTAGGACTAATGAAGATACAGAAGTCAGGGTCAAAATCAGCTATTTTTGGTACAACTTCTTCAACTTGTTCTGGGTTCATTTTTGCACCAGAACCAACTAATCTAACATCAATGTTAGGTCTGTCTGCTCTTTCATCTAAAATTAAGTCAATTACCGGAGAAGTTCCGATATTACCACTTTTAATAATTCCTATTTTAACTACCATTTAAATCACTTTTAAATTTAATACGATTTATCGTATGAATATGATTTATCGTATGAATATAAATTTATAGTAATACATATTAAACTTTTTGTTTTAATTTTAATTCAACATATATTTATAAAAATAAGATAAAATTTGAATAATATTATAAGATAGTTTAAAATTATTAAAATATTTTTATGTTAATTATGTAAATATTAAAAATTTAAAGAAAAAAATAGTGGTTCCGACGAGATTTGAACTCGTGATCCCCTCGTTGTAAGCGAGGTATCATACCCCTAGACCACGGAACCAACAGACATAATTATATAAATCTAACAAAGTATATAAAGCTTTTGGATTTTTAATTTTTAAACAAAGTATTTTAATTGAAAAATTTAATCAAAAATACAACTACAATCATTAATTTTATTATTAAATAAATGGGGTTAGTAGATAATGAAAAATTAAAGTTTTAATAATTTAATTTACAAAACCCCTTTAGTACTAGGAATTTGATCATGCTCAACTTTAATAGCTTCTTTTATAGATTTAGCAAAAGCTTTAAAAATAGCTTCAGCTTTATGATGATCATTAAATCCTTTTGCATCACAATAAATATTAATCTTAGAAGAACTAGCAAATGACTCGAAAAAATGAACAATGACATCAGATGTTAAATCTCCGATTTTTTCATTTTTAAAATCAAAAACCATATTACAATAGCTTCTTCCACTTATATCAATAGCTACTGTTGCTACAGATTCATCCATAGGGACAATTGCATCAGCCATTCTTTTTATCCCACGTTTATCTCCAATAGCTATACTAAAAGCTTCTCCTAAAAGTATACCTACATCTTCAACAGTATGGTGATCATCTACTTCAACATCTCCGTTAGCTTTTATATCTAAGTCGATTCTGCTATGTTTTGAAAATGATTCAAGCATATGGTTGAAAAAATTTACTCCAGTGTCAATATTATATTTACCAATACCATCAAGATTAATTTTAATGTTTATTTTAGTTTCATTAGTATTTCTTGAAACATCAGCTATTCTATTCATTATATCAACTTATTCCTCAGGTGCATTTCTTATAATTTTGATACAATCTACAGGACATTCCATTGCACAAAGTGTACAAACATGGCAATATCTCAAATCCAGGATATGAGCAACTTCTTTAATCTCCCATATTTTAGCAGCTTTTGGACAGATATCATAACAATTTCCACAAGCTATACATTTACTTTCATCAACTTCTATTTTTAAAATATTAATCTCCTCCTGTTATAGTTTTAAAGTTGCTACAGACATGGCTTTGAAACCTATATAAACTTCTTTACCAATTGTAAGATTTAATTCTTTTTCAGCAAACAATGTAATATCTGAATAGAACATTAGTCCTTCAACATCGATTTTAACTCTAATAATATCGTTTTCTAATTTCATTTCAACTATTTTTCCTTTTAAAATATTCCTAATACTTGAGAGGAATGGTTCGAGCATTATGAATATGTTATCATAACTAACTAGGGCTAATATCTTTTCGCCAACAGTATAATTGCTATTTAATGGAGTATTTATTAGGAAAGTCCCTACTTTGATTTTCATTATGCCTTTATCATAATCAATGTCTGCTACTGTTGTTTCAAATTCATTAACATCTTTATGTAGCTCCATTATTGCATTGATTTTTTTACATTCTTTTAAAATTAAAAATCCTTCATCGGTAAGACTAGTGCCTCCACCACCACCTTTTCCTCCTTTTGTAGTACTAACAACTTTAACTCCTAATGTTGATTCGATTCTTTCTATGTAATTTAAGGCGGTTCTGTATGATATTCCCACAGATTCTGCGGCATCTGTAATAGAGCCCATATTAAGAATATTTTCAAGTAATTTATATTGTTTATTATTTAATAAAAAAGATTCTTGACCCATATTTATTTTATATTCAATTCCTGCTTTAACATCAGTCATTATAGTCACCATTAATAATTAAATACAACTTTATTTTATATCATTTAAATAAATTTAGTTTTAAAATGTTGGATAAGTTTTTGGTGTTGCCCATACATTCTCTTCTCAGAACTGGGTGTATGTCTTTCAACCGTTTAAAACTAATGTAATTTACTTAAAATAACATTTAGATATTTCTCTAAGGATTAATCTTTGATATTATGTGTTAACATTACCTATTTTACATTCATTGAAAATATTCTGACTTTAAATCTATATTCTTTTGAATATCCTTAGAATGTTTGATAATAAATTTTAATTTATTTTTTTTGAACTTCAATTTTGTTAAAAATTAATACATTTTTCATGGATTACCACAAATTTTATCAATAGATTACCACAAATTTTATCAACAGATTTGTTATTAATTTTAATAATAGGTTTATGCATGGGTGAAAAATAATGTATTATAATCGTGTTCTTGATGGAATGTTGGATAAATATTTAAGAATGATGGGTGCTGTTCTTATAATGGGTCCTAAATGGTGTGGCAAAACTACAACAGGAAAGAGACATGCTAATAGTGTATTAAATCTACAAAATATTGACGAAAGAGAATCATATTTGGAGTGGGCAAATTATAGGCCTTCAAAACTTTTAAGTGGTGAAAAACCTCGTTTAATTGACGAATGGCTAATAGCTCCAGTTTTATGGGATGCAGTTAGAGCAAGTGTTGATGAGTTAAATGAAACAGGTTTATATATTTTAACTGGTTCAACATC
>JABUVA010000002.1:28143-30221 GCA_021442885.1 Methanobrevibacter sp.
CTATGAGTTTATATGAAAGTAAAGAATCTAATGGAAAAATATCACTAATTAACTTATTTGACAATCCTAATTTGGATATTGATGGTATAGAATCTGATTTGTCTATGGAAGATTTGATATTCGCCGCCTGTAGAGGTGGATGGCCAGCCAGTTTAAAATTTGAGAATAAAAATGATCAATTAGAATTGCCTTATATCTATTTAAACAGTATTTGTAATAATGACATCTCTACAGTTGATGGAGTTAAAAGAGACCCCTTAAGAGTTAGAAGTATATTATCATCTTATGCAAGAAATATTTCAACAGAAGTAAGTAATACAACAATATTGAATGATATTAAAACTAATTATGGGGACATGTCTCCAAATACTTTTTATTCATATGTAAATGCATTAGAAAGATTATTTGTTATTGATAATGTTAGAGCATGGAATCCTAATATTAGATCTAAAACTGCTATGAAAGCTTCTTTTAAAAAAGAATTCATTGATCCATCTATTGCTGTTGCTGCATTAAATTTAAATCCTCAATCTTTAGAATTTGACTTAAGAACTTTTGGTTTTATTTTTGAAACATTATGTATTAGAGATTTAAATACTTATTTGGCTCCTTATGGGGGAAACGTGTCTTATTTTAGAGATAGATATGGGCTTGAAGTAGATTGTGTGGTTCATTTAAGAGATGGGAGATATGGATTAATAGAATTTAAACTAGGTAGGATGGGAATTGAAGAGGGATCTAAAAATCTTATTAAATTAGATAATCTTATTAAAAAGAATATTAAGGAAAAGAATCTAAATTTAAAAGCCCCAAGTTTTTTAGCTATTGTTACTGGAGGTAAATTAGCATACACTCGAAAAGATGGTGTTAAAGTGATTCCCATTGGTACTTTAAGACCATGATTAAATTAAATGCTTTGTAGAAATCCTAATTTAAAGTTTTTAACCAGGTTTTAAAATTGGATTTTTACAATAAAATTCAATACTTTATTTAACAATTTTCCAATAGGTCCTAATTTTCCTGTTAGTCTTCTTAAAGCAACAATGTCTTCTTCTTCAAAGAACCGAAGTATTATGAGTCCACCTACATAAATAAATGGACAGCATATAATTCCTACTATCAATCCGTAAACTGTTTTAGGAACTATTATAGCTGCAACTCCCATTATAATTGATGCAATAATTATTTTAATAACTGACTTGGTAGGGGCTTTTGCTTTAGTTAATTTAAATACAAAGTATAAGATAGGAACCATCATAGCAAAACAGCCTATTGTAGTTGCAAGGGCTCCACCACTAATTCCAAAAGCAGGAACCATAATCCAGCTTAAAGCACCAGTAAAAATTGCACCAAATACTAAAATATACATAGGTATTCTAGGATTTCCAATACCTTGAACAATACTTGTTGAAATTGAAAAAATTGAATAAAATGTCATTCCAATAGCTAAAATACCTAATGCTGTAGCACCAGTAACATAAGATGGATCTGTAAAGTAGAATACTCTTAATATTGGACCAGCGAATAATGCTATTCCAATACACATTGGGACAACAAAAAGTAATGAATATCTATAAGAAGAAGAAACATATTTATTTAAACTTTTTTTATTACCAGAACTAAAAGCTTCAGATGAAGCAGGTAATATTGTTGTAGCTACTGATATAGAAATCATTAAAGGAAGTCTTGAAATTGGGTCTGCTGCTGCAAAAAAACCTATATCTTCAGCAAGTAAGAAACGACCCATAACTAAAGTACAAATATTATAAATAAGCATTTCAGCAATACCTGTAATAATTACTGGAATAGCAAATTTAACAAGCATTGTGGCTAATTTTAACTCATCTTTTCTTGAAAATTTAAAATCAGGATTAGCAGGAGGTATAAGTTGCCCCATATGGAATTTAAAAAGATAAACAGCAACTACACATGAAAGAGCAAAACCTAGTACAGTACCCCAAAGAGCCCCCACAGTTGAAAGACCAATTAAAACAAATGCTGTAGCAAAAAGAATCATTCCTAATTGTTCAACTGCACGAGTATAAAGAATATACTCCATTTTATAAACATTTTAATAC
>JABUVA010000030.1:0-1186 GCA_021442885.1 Methanobrevibacter sp.
TTTATTAGAATTTCTTCTAAAGTTTGTTGGTAGTTTGTAAATCCAATTAATGTTAATTGGATTATGTCTTTTTTGCTTATTGGTTGATTGTTAATAAGCTTATCTTTCACACTACTAATTATATTTTGAGCATTATAATTTTTCAGTGAGATTAATTGAAAACAATAATGTTGCCTTTTATTTATCTCAAATAATTTATAATCTTCATCAATTTTTTCATTTAAAATTATAATGCTTTTTACTTCCTTTCTATATTTTCTATAGGTTTCATGGGCATATTTAAAGTATCTTGCTAGGTTTTTTTCATCTAGATTAGAGCTATGGAATTCTATGTTTATAAGTTCATCATCTGTTGTATAGATTAATAAATCTAATAAATGGGTTTTTAAATCATCAGTAACAATTTCTGTTGAACATACTGCTTTAATTTCTGCATTTATACCTATAACTTCTAGAAATGATAATCCATATTTGGCGAACATAAACTTTAGAAGTTTATCCTTTAGGTTGTGATAATTTTCTAAACTTCTTTTAGATGTCATGAATTTATATTTTAAATAAAGAGTTATAAACTTTGTTTAAATAAAAATATGAAATTTACTTTAAGATATTATATTATAATCACTTCTAAATTATTAAATTACAAAATAAAAGCAATTTTAACATTAGAATAAAACATTTTCAAAATAGTTAATATATTTAATTAAAGAAAAATATAATAATGGCTAGGAGCATTTTAAATGAATAAACTATTGTACATTTTATTTAGAAAAGGAACAGATAATATCTACCTACAATTTTTTAGATATATTTTTGTTGGTGGAACTTCCTTTTTAGTTGATTTTGCAATATATTATTCATTAATTACATTTTTTGGTGTTAATTATCTTATATCTGCAGTTATTGCATTTTTAATATCAGTCCTATGGAATTATTATACAAGTACAAAATGGGTTTTCAATCAGGATGAAATTGGTAATAGAGTACTTGAATTCAACTTATTTATTGTAATAAGTGTTATAGGGCTTGTTTTTACAGAAATATTCTTATTTATATTTCATAATTTCTTACACATTGATTATGTGTGGTCGAAAATTATTGCATCTGTATTAGTTATGTTTTGGAATTTTGCAGCAAGAAGAGTTATGTTTTATGGATCTAAATTTAATAAAAAGATTAACTAACA
>JABUVA010000030.1:1424-3173 GCA_021442885.1 Methanobrevibacter sp.
TAAATAAGAAATAAGCAGAGATAATAACTATAATTATAGCTATTAAAACAACTGCAATATCAGGAACATTAATTCCAGCAGTTAAATTATCTAAATTTGCTAATTCCAAACAGCTAGCAATTAGATTGTTTAGAAAATGAACAGTCATCGTAATTAGGATATTTGATGTTTTTAAAAATAGAATACACATACACATTCCAAAAACTAAAGCTCCAATAAATCCGTCAACACCATGTAATAAACCAAAAAGAATTGAGGATATAATTATTCCTATAGAAATTGTGGTATATGAAGATATTTTACTAAATAAAACTCCTCTAAAAAATAACTCTTCAGCAAGTGGTGCAAGAATAACTGTAGACAAAAATGAACCTAAAAAGAATAAAAGGTTTGTTTTATCAACAATTGTGCCCTCACTAACACCTAAAAACGGTATAAATGGTGTTAAATTTTCAAGTACAATAGCAACACCTATTGAAAAGAGAAGATTTAAAATAAGAAGGATTATCACTGTTTTAAATGGAAAATTATTAGAAAGATTTTTAAATTGCATTTGAATAGAATCTTTAGATTTTCTTATTTTAAATACAATAAAGATAACAAAACAAATTTCCGTAAACTCTAACCAGATAGTTGTATTAAAAATATTATCTATAACTATTCCTATAACTATTCCAATAATAAGTACTAATATAATTTGGATAATTGAAGTATCCACATATGCATTGTTAAAAGATTTCATTACAATTATTATCAAAATAAAAGTTTAAAAATTTTTCCATAATAAAAACAATATTTCCATGACAATATAAACATAGAAATTTTTAAGTTAAATTTCCCCATTCCCGCTTAATAAAGGTAAATAAGAAATAAGCAGAGATAATAATTATAATTACTGCTATAATAATAACCATAGACTCAGGGATATGAAGTATAGAATTTAAATTATCAAGATTCAGTAAATTCACAACCTCATAACTTAGATTGTTTAAAAAATGAACAGTCATTGAAATTAGGATATTTGATGTTTTTAAATATAGAATACACATACACATTCCAAAAACTAAAGCTCCAATAAATCCTTCAACACCATGCATTAAACCAAAAAGAATTGAAGATACTATAATTCCTATAGAAATTGTGGAATATGAAGCTATTTTACTAAATATAAATCCTCTAAAAACTAACTCTTCAAAAATTGGTGCAATGATAATAGCAAAAAATAGTGAACCTATTAAGACTAAAAGGTTTGTATTATCTAAAACAGAGGAATTTCCAGAAAGACCTACTGGAACAAATGGTGTTAAATAATCAAATAGAATACCAATTCCTATTGAAAAGAGAACATTTAAAATAAAAATTATTATAATTGTTTTTATTGGAAAATTATTAGAAAGATCTTTAAGTTGTAATTGAATTGAATCTTTAGATTTTCTTATTTTAAATACAATAAAGAGAACTAAACAAATTTCCATAAAAGGAATGCCTATATGAATATTAAAAAATACATCAATACCTGCTCCTAAAAATATTCCAATAATAAATACTAGAATAATTTGGATAATTGAAATATCTGCATAAGCATTGTTAAAAGATTTCATTACTAATTATTATAAAAATAAAAGTTTAAAAATATTTCTATAAATAAACGACACATATGCAAATTCAATAATTCAAATAATAAATTTCAATCAGCGAAATTTTTTTTACACTCTCGATTTTTAGGATTGATAATAAAGTGCCTATGAT
>JABUVA010000030.1:3469-16183 GCA_021442885.1 Methanobrevibacter sp.
AAAACTTTACTAATAATAAATATTTTTTTCTATATTTTAAATTTTTTATTTCATAAAGTGTCTTTTACTTTAACAAATATTCCTTATTATTCTATAAAAAAATTTCAATTATATCGTTTAGTTACATCAGCTTTTGTAACAACGAACATATTTAAAATAATACTAGGTATATTTGTATGGATGAAAGATGCATCTAATTTAGAAATATCATTAGGAACAATAAAATATAGTATAATATTAATACAATGGTGTCATAAGCTATAGAATAAATAGTAAACAAGTAACCCAATTTAAAAAATGGCGTAATAGTATTTTAAAACAATATTTTACACTAGAATTTAAATTAATTATCCAAGCACGATATATGTATCTTTAGCAAAGTCCTCTATATTATTCTTTTTAGCAAAGTCATCCATATAATCTAATATTTGCTCATGATAGTAAAAATCATCATCTGTAAGTTTCGCATGATTTAAATTAATTGTAAATACTTTTTCTGGAATATTTCCATCATATATTGTTTCTATTGTTATATTATCTCCAAGACCATATCTTTTAGATACCATCATAATTTCCTTATAATATTTTAAAAATTCTGGATTAGAAATATCTTTAAGATTAAAATCATCTTGAAGAGTCATTAAACTTTTGTTTTCATTGTTCATAATAACACCTCTAAAAACAATATTCATCAATCAAAAATTAATTCTAAATTAATAAATCATATGGATTTTAATAAACTCATATTTCCTTAATTTAATTATATTAATAATTTTCTTATTTAAACATTATTAAATGGGGATTGCCAATTTGTTAGTTGATTTCAACTCATAATATTCTAATTCTGAATTCTGTGATGTAATTCCTTAAGGAGTCCTATTATTTACTTTTATCTGCTTTTGAAAGTATATTTCCAAAATAATTTTTCAATTTCATTATGTATGGTCTTTATATTTTTATTCTTTAAGAACTCATTTTATATTTGATGTAAAAAGCTAAATTGAAGATACATATAAGAGAAATGTTCAAACCAAATATTTAATTATTAAAATTTACAAAATAATTTTAATGATTTCTAAATTAATAAACCTAGATTCTAAGGATAAATATTATCTAGCTATTTTAACTATTATAAGCATAGCTTTAACTATTTGGTATATTAATTTTTCTCTTAATCTTGGACAATTCTGCAGTGATGTTTATGTATATCTTGCAAATGCACTGTATTATTCAGGAAAAAATGTTGGTGTAAATAATGATTTATGGCTTACACCTTTAATATGTATTTTAACATCGATATTTTTTGATTTTGGTCTTAAAAATCAAGTTAGCTTATATATAGTAACAGGTATTTTAGCTATAATAGGTAATATTGGTCTTTATTTATTATTTAGGTTTAAACTAGATAAAATTACAAGTTTTTTAGGAGTCATAGTATATACGACTTTTGCTTTAAACTTAATATGGTCTGGTAATGGTACTTTAGATATTCCAGCAGTTAGTTTAATTATTTGGACAGTTCTATTTGCAGTAATAGCTATTAATAAAAATCCAAAATTCTATATTTACACTATAATAGTATTTATATTGGCCTTTTTTGTTAGATATACTGTAATTTTAATTCTTCCATCTTTAATATTATATTTCATCTTTAAAAAGAAATATAAAGCACCATGGTCTGAATTAAAATATATTGTAATTCCAATTGTTGTATTTGTTGTTGTTGTAGCTCTAGCTTTAATTATAATGTCTGTTATAAGTGATATGCCTCGTTTTGTTACTTTAGGTCTAGATTATATAGGAGGATATCAAGGATCTACAGGAAACACAGCATATAACATTAATTTATATTATTATATTGAAAACTTCTTTAATTTCTTATCCTGTTCTAATATTACATTCCCTGGAAGTACTCCTCAGTTAAACCAACCAACAATAATATCAGCACTCTATGGAATACTTATAGTTATTGGAGCAATATTTGCAGTTAAAGATAATTTAGGAACTAAAATTTCAAAGAAATTCATACCAATCACATTAGTATTAGCTATTATTACAATCTATTCATTTTTAAGTTTAGGCTCATCAATAACAATCGTATTATTGTTTTTTACTTTTATTAGTCTTCGTAAAATCTTCAAATCAGATAAATTTGACTTTAACTTAATGCTTATATCATGGGCTTTAATTAACTTTATATTCTTTAGCTATCTTCACTTTAAAGTTAACAGGTACTTTATACCATCACTTCCTGTTGTAGCATACTTTATAGTTCTTGGTGTTTATAAAATCAACAATCACTTTAAAATCAATAAATACATCATTCCAGTTGTTTTAACTGTAGTTCTCTTATTTGGTGCATTTTCTTTAATAAATATTGTTGATCCATCTGCTAATTTTAAAGGTCCTGAAGATATGGGTAATTTTATAGTAAATGAAGTTTCTGATTATAAAGATGTAAAAATAGCTTCAAACACTGTTAGGCCATTTAAATGGTATTTACAAAAATATGTGTTCCCTATTAAAGAATATGATTTAGATAAACTTTATGATTTTAATATTACCTATTATATTACTAATCAGCCTATTGATAATTTAACTAACTTTACTGAAGTTAAAACAATTGAAGGATATCATCTTTATAAAAGTACAGTTCATTAACACAGGGTTTATGAACAATATTAAATCATAAAAGTGATTTTAAGAGTTTATAATACTCAGTATATTCAATATTAATGATAGTGTAAAAAATTTCGTTTATGGAAATTTTACACTAGCTTAAAACTTTTATTCCATCAAAATTTAACCATAATTTTTTTTATAATATTTCGAATAATATACATTTATAATAAACATTGTGGAGTTGTATTTAACAATGAGTTCAACAGTAAGAATTGATGAAAATGTAAAACAAAGATTAAAAATGAAAAGTGCAGAGTCAGGGATTAGTCAATATGATTTAATAAATGAGTATGTTACTAGATGTTTAGATGAAGATGAAAAAAAACAATTATCATTTGATGAAATAAAAAAAATGTTATCTTATGATAGAAAAGAAAGAGATGATAGTCTTGATGATATTGTAGGAATTGCAACACATGAAGAACCTACAGATAGCGTTACCGTAAAAAACAATATTTATAGGGGAAGAAACTAAATTTTCTTAGATTCCACTTATTTAATTGCAATCATATTTAGTAATGATAGTATATCAAAGAGTAATGGAATTAAGAAAAAATAATAGAAGTTGAAAAGAAGATTATTAATAACACAGTTTTAAATGAAGTATTAAACAGTTTAGATAAGAATTTGAATTATGAAAAAGTGAAAAAAATAGTGAATAGTATTTACAATATTGATGAAATCTACTATTTATCTAAAGATGATTATAATGAATCATTAGGATTATTTCATAACTATAACCATTCAATAAACTTTTCTGATTGCAAAATACTTGAAGTAATGGTTAAGAAAAAAACAAATAGCATTGTTTCATTTGATTCTGATTTTAGAAAGATAAAAGGTTTGAATGTAATTAGATAAAAATTAATAATTATTTTAATTCTTTTGGTGAAAAATCAAAAGATTTTTTATCCTATCCAATCTTTTTTCCCATTTGGCTATTTATCAATATAATATAAATAAAATAGTCAACAAAATATTTAGTTAGAGGGAATTATTTATGATTTTTGCAACTATTTTAGCTGGTGGTTCTGGAAGTAGAATGGGCAGTACTGAAAAGCCCAAACAGTTCTTATTATTAGGTGAAAAACCTGTTTTAATTCATACTATTGAAAAATTCGTTTTAAACGATAAATTCGATGATATTATCCTTTTAACTCCAAAAGAATGGATTAATCACACTAAAGATTTAATTAATAAATACCTTCCAAATGAATCTATTAAAGTTATTGAAAGCGGAAATTTAAGAATTGACACTGTTAAGAATGCTATGGACTATATTAATGAAAATTATCCAGATGATGATAATATTATAGTAACTCATGATGCTGTAAGACCATTTGTTAGTCATAGGATTATAGAAGAGAATATTGAAGCTGCTAAAAATCATGATGCATGTAATACAATAATTCCAGCTACAGACACAATTGTTAGAAGTAAAGATTCAGAATTTGTAGATGAAATTCCAAATAGAGATGAACTATATCAAGGACAAACTCCACAATCTTTTAAATTAACTAAATTACAAGAATTATATGATAAATTAGATGATAATCAAAAAGAAAACCTTACAGATGCCTGTAAAATATTTACAATTAACAATGAACCAGTTGCAATTGTTAAAGGTGATATTTCCAATATTAAAATAACTTATCCTTTTGACTTGAAAGTAGCTAATTTTATTTTAAAGGAGTAATTTTCAAATGATAAATTCAATTTATAGATTAACATCCCCAGGACTTTTTGAAGAGGCTTTTGTTGAAGTTAATCTTAATGATAAAGTTGTTATAAGACCACTTTATCTATCAATTTGTCAAGCAGATCAAAGATACTATCAAGGTCAAAGAGACTATAAAATTCTAAAAGAAAAACTACCAATGGCACTTATTCATGAAGCTGTTGGTGTTGTTGTTAAAGACTTTACAGGTAATTTTAATGTTGGAGATAAAGTTACAATGATTCCAAACACTCCACAAGAAAGTGATGAAATCATAGCTGAAAATTATCTTAAAAGCTCTAAATTTAAATCAAGTGGAGAAGATGGATTTTTAAGTGAATTTGTAATTTTAAATCAAGATAGAGTCTTAAAAATACCAGATAATATTAATTTAAAAGTAGCTAGTTTTATAGAATTAATATCAGTTGCATATCATTCAATAAAACGATTTGAAAAACTCTCACATCCAAAAAAAGAAAAAATTGGAGTTTGGGGAGATGGTAATTTAGGTTTTATCTTATCACTACTTTTAAAAACAATCTATACAACATCAGAAATTATAGTATTTGGAAAAAACCAAGAAAAACTATCTTATTTTACATTTGCAGATAAAACATATGATATTAATGATGTTCCAGAGGATTTAGCTATTGATCATGTATTTGAATGTGTAGGTGGTTTTAAAGCAGAAAATGCAATAAATCAAATTATAAATGTAATAAATCCTCAAGGCTCAATAGCTCTTTTAGGAGTATCAGAAATAAACGTAGCTATTAACACTAGAATCATACTAGAAAAAGGTTTAATATTATTTGGAAATAGTAGAAGTGGTCGTGAAGATTTTATAGAAACAATCCAGTTAATAAATAAAAACCCTAAAATTTCTAATTATCTAGAAAACCTAGTAGCTAATGAAATTACAGTTAATTCAATTCCAGATATTGTAAATGCTTTTAACATTGATTTTAACTCTAATTTTGGTAAAACAATTTTAGAGTGGAATTTATAAAATCATTTTTAAACAAACTCTTTTTAATAAGTATTATATAATAATATTGCCATAACTATATCTAATATAATTTAAAAATTTGTTGATATTCATGACTAAAAAAGATATAATTAATAGTGGTAAAGTTAAAAGTGTTTTTGCTACTGATAAAGAAGATGAAGTTTTAATAGAATTTAGGGACGATATGACTGCTGGTGATGGTGAACGTAAAGAAGTCATGACTAAAAAAGGAACATACAATGCTATTATCTCTTCTAAAATTTTTAATGTCTTAGAACAAGCTGGTGTTAAAACACAATTCATAGAACTTGTAAAACCTAATGAAATGTTAGCTATGAAGTTAGATATGATACCAATTGAAGTAATTATTCGTAATATTGCTACAGGAAGCTTAGTTCGTAATTATCCAATTGAAGATGGAACTAAACTTAATCCTCCAATTGTTCAAATGGATTATAAAGATGATGAATTCCATGATCCAATGCTTAATCATTCAATAGCTAAAGCATTAGGAATAGCTACTCAAGATGAATTAGATGAATTGGAAAAATTAGCTTTTAAAGTTAACGATGCTTTAAAAGATTTCTTTGATAAAGCAGGAATTATTCTTGTTGATTTTAAAATAGAATTTGGTAAAGACAAAGATGGAAACATTGTTTTAGGTGATGAAATCAGCCCAGATGGTTGTAGATTATGGGATAAAGAAACATTAGATATGCTTGATAAAGAGTTATTTAGAAAAGGAAAAGATGATGAAGTAATGGAAGCTTATGTTGAAGTTTACAATAGAGTCATCCCAGATGATGAGAAAGCTAAATTTGATTTATAGGTGTTTTAAATGTTATTTAATGTAGAAATTAAAATTTCACTAAAAGAAGGTATGTTAAATCCAGAAGCAACAACAATTGAAAGATCATTAGAATTACTAGGTTATGAAGTAGAAAATGTAAAAACAATGGAAACTTTAAAATTCCAAATGAATGGAGAGAACAATGAAGTTATTAAAGAAAATGTAACTGATATGTGTGAAAGACTACTATGTAATCCTGTTATTCACAACTATGAAATTACTGTAACACCACAAATTGACTGTGAAAGTTGCAGAATTTAGGTGATTTAAATGAAAATTGGAGTAATAAGATTTCCTGGAACTAACTGTGATCGTGATGTAGCAAAAGCTATTGAACTTGCAGGTGCAACTCCAGAATTCATCTGGTGGAGTGAACAAGATTTAACAAACTATGATGGTATTGTTATTCCAGGTGGATTTTCATATGGAGATTACTTAAGAGCAGGTGCTATGGCATCAATCACTCCAGTAATAGATGGTATTAAAAGTTTAGTTAAAGAAGAAAAACCAGTTCTTGGAATATGTAATGGTGCTCAGATTTTAGGTGAAATAGGTCTTGTTCCAGGTGTTTTCATAACAAATGAACATCCTAAATTTAACTGTGAATGGACTCCTTTAAAAGTAGCTACTACAAGAACTCCTTTTACAAAAGCATTTAAAAAAGGAGATATTATTGATGTTCCAATAGCTCATGCTGAAGGAAGATTCTACACTGATGATATTGATTTACTTAAAGACCAAGACCAAATAGTATTACAATTTGCAGAAAAAAACCCAAATGGTTCACTAGAAGCNNNACTGGAGTTTGTGATGAATCAGGTCTTGTTTGTGCAATGATGCCACACCCAGAACGTGCAGCTGAAGAAATATTAGGTTCAGCAGATGGTTTAAATTTCTTCAAAGGATTTTTATAGGTGAGAAATATGGTTGTTTCATTAATAGGTGCAGGTCCTGGAGATGCTGATTTAATAACATTAAAAGCAGTTAAAGCATTAAATAAAGCTGATGTAGTATTATATGATTATCTAGCAAATGAAGAAATATTACAACATGCACCAGATACTGCAAAATTATTATACGTAGGTAAAAAAGCAGGAGAACACTATAAAACTCAAGATGAAATTAATGAAATTCTAATAAAAGAAGCTATTGAAAATGAAAATGTAGTAAGGCTAAAAGGTGGAGATCCATTTGTATTTGGCCGAGGAGGAGAAGAAATCTTCGCCCTAATAGATGCAGGAATTAAATTTGAAGTAATACCAGGAGTAACATCAGCTATTGGTGCACCAACATCATTAGGACTTCCTGTAACTCAAAGAGCACTAGCCACATCTTGTACTATAGTAACAGGCCATGAAGACCCAACAAAAGCAGAAAAACAAGTAAATTGGGACTTCACAGCAGACACCTTAATAATACTTATGGGTATAGGTAATATTAAAGAAAACACCGAAGAAATAATGAAACACCGCCCAAAAAACACACCAGTCTGTGCAATAGAAAAAGGAACACTTCCAGGAGAAAAAGTCATATTTGGAACATTAGAAGACATATCAACAAAAAAAATAAAACCACCAGCTATTCTAATAATAGGAGAAGTAGTAGGAATATACAAAGAAATATATGACTATCAAAAAAACATAAAATAGTTAAATATAATTTATAAATAAAATAATTAAAGGGGATAAGAAAATGTGTGGAATTGTCGGTTGTATACTAAAAAATAATGAAAAAGCAGCACCTGTTCTCTTAGATTGTATAAAAAAACTAGAGTACAGAGGATATGATTCTGTAGGAATAGCAACAGTTAGTGATAAAATCAACATTAAAAAAGATGCAGGTCAAATCAACAAGGTTAATCTAGAATTAGACCTAGCAGATATGCCAGGAAACTATGGAATAGCACATGTAAGATGGGCAACACATGGAGATCCAAATAAAGCTAACTCACACCCACAAGTAGATAACACAGGAAAAATCGCAGTTGTACATAATGGTATAATTGAAAATTATGAAGTTATTAAAAAAGAATTAGAATCCCAAGGACATGTATTTAAATCAGATACAGACACAGAAGTTATTCCACACCTAATTGAAAAATACATGGATCAAGGAATGGATTTAGAACATGCATTAATAGAAACAATAGGAACAATCCATGGAGCATATGCAATAGCTGTAATAAGTTTAGATGAACCTAATAAAATACTAGCAACACGTAAAGACAGTCCCCTAATAGTAGGAGTAGGTGAAGACCAATACTTTGTAGCATCAGACTCACCAGCTATTCTAGAATACACAAGAAATATAATATATCCAGAAAGAGATGAAATAGTCATACTAGAACCAGAAGGAGTAACAATTAAAGATAAACAAGGAAATATTCTTGAAAAAGAAATTGAAGTAATAGAATGGACTCCAAAAATGGCACAAAAAGAAGGCTATGACTACTTTATGATAAAAGAAATCAATGAACAAGCAACAGCAGTTAAAAACACATTAACAGAAAAAGAAAACATTGAAAAAATCGTAGAAGATCTAGATGACATAAATAGAATATGCTTCGTAGCATGTGGAACATCATACCATGCCTCCCTAACAGGAAAATACCTAATAGAATCACTAGCAGGCATACCAGTAGATGTAATTCTAGCATCAGAGTTTAAATACTCAACAAACACCCTAAATGAAAAAACATTAGTAATTTTCATATCACAATCAGGTGAAACTGCAGATACATTAAAAGCACTAGATATTGCAAATAAAACATCAAAAACACTAGGAATCGTAAATGTAGCAGGTTCATCAGTAACAAGAAGAGCAAACTATGTAATACACACACAAGCAGGTCCAGAAATAGGAGTAGCAGCAACAAAAACATATCTAGGTCAACTAACAGCTATATACATGTTAGCAGGTCTACTAGCTAAAAACAATACACTAATGGAAGAACTAGATAGAGTACCAGAATTCATAGAAGAATTACTACTAGATACAAACTCAATAAAAGAAATGGCAACAAGATACAAAGATAATAATGACTTCTATTTCATTGGAAGAGGATACTCATATCCAATAGCACTAGAAGGAGCTCTAAAACTAAAAGAAATAACATATATACATGCAGAAGGCTATGCAGCAGGAGAGCTAAAACATGGACCATTAGCATTAATAGACATTGGAGTACCAGTAGTTGTAGTACTACCACCAGGAGAAGACCATAGAAAAACAATGAGCAATCTAGAAGAAGTAAAATCACGTGGAGCTCGTGTAATAGCTATTGGTGCAAGTGATGATGCAATGCTAATCTCAAAATCAGATGATGCATTTACAATCAACCCAGATGTAACAGATATAATATCTCCATTAGTATACATAATACCATTACAAATGCTAGCATATTACATAGCTATTGAAAGAGAATTAGATCCAGACAAACCAAAAAATCTAGCAAAATGTGTAACAGTAGAATAGGGATTTATTTAGTTTACAAATTTACTATTCATAGGATTAAACATTAGAATTAGCATAATAGCTATTTTTAATTATCATCAAAAAATTGATAGAAACATTTATATATGATGTTGCACTATTAATTGTTGGTGATGATGTATGCGATGTGATAAAAAATTATAATCAAATACTAGATTATTTTATCAATTAGATGAAAAAATTGGTAAAAACGAGAAAATTGGTAGTTGAATTAAAGTCTATTATTATAAAAGCTTAGAATAATCTGGGTTTGAATAGTAATTAGATTAAATCCTCAATAAATTTTTGTTTAAATTCGAAATAGGGTTATACTAATTATTAAAAATTAGTAAAAATTTTGAAACACGATAAAAAACAGATAAGCTTAATGCCAAAATATAATTAAAAGCCAATGGATTAAAATAGTATAAAATTTTTCCTCCATACTATTTTAACAAGATATAAAGGAAGAGAATATTCTTTCTTTATATCTAAAAACACGACTTATTTTAAAACTATTTTTATTAAAAATTCTACTATTGTTTTTAGTTAGTTTTTAGTTGTTTTATTGTTTCTAAAGGGAGTTCTGATATTTCTGAAATATCTTCAATGTTCATGCCTGTTTTTAATAATTTTTTAGCAACGATTTTTTTCCTGTTTTCTTCTCCTTTTTCAAATCCATTTTTAAATCCATTTTTTTCTCCAGTTTCATATCTTTCTGTTAATATATTTGGATAGTTCATTCTTATTTCCTCCATTATCTTTTTGTATTCCTCATCGGTAAGTAAATGATTTGCGAATGTTCCGTGTGCAAATTTTATCTCATCTATTTCACTTTTTGGCAATTCTTTAATGTTATTAGTAATTTTTGTTAATTTTAATAATAATTCAAAGGTATCTATCTCTTTTAATGTAATAAAGCCTACTTTTAAGAAAAGTAAATCTTCTTCATTTAGTTTTTCATTATTTTGTATTTTACTTTCAATGTTATTTAAAATTTTGGTGGTTTCCATATCTTCGAAATTTATCATTCTTACATGAAATCTGTTTTTTGACCCGTATTTTAAACAATATTCTTTTTTTGGGCATTTTTCTACAGATAGTACATATGTTTCAACACCTAGATCATATTTTTCATCTATTTCATGTGCATATTTTCTAAATCTTTTTAAATCTTTTTTTTGTGGTTTGTTGGTTTGGAATTCAACATTTACGTCATGGCCGTATTTGCTTTTTCCAACAAAATCAGCATTTTGTTTTCCTCCTTTTAATGTTGTTAATTCTGAGTTTTTCTCAGATATTATTTCTTCATCGATTCCATAATATTTAAAAATCCAATTTATGAATTTTATAGAGTGTTCTTTTTGAATTTTATCCCATGGCTGATGTATTTTCTCTTTTTCGGTTTTTTCCTTGTTTTTTGTTGAATCTGTTTGTTTTACTACAAGAAATATTAAAAGAATTATAATAAATTTTATTTTTTCTTTCATATTATACCTCAAATAATTTTATTAATCCTATGTTAGAAGTTTTATATAAACTTATTTATAAAATAAAACTCGCTACATTCTTAAAACAATTTTTTAAACTTTTATAAATATTTATTTTAGAATATAATATTTTTAATACAAGTAAATTTTAATTTCATTATTAAATTTATGTTGAAGTGGAAATTTTTCAAAAATAGTGATAATTTTTAAGGGTGTTGCAAAACCGACTAGTGAGTGATTAATAAATTATTAACAAGTGTTAATTCTTATAACTTCTTTATCCAATATTATTCATTTGATTTCTAGTTTTTCAGTAACTTTACTGTTTTGAATATTTTTAATTGCTTTAGGCAGTGTAGCTGTGAAATGTAACTCTAGCAAATTATTGTTTCGTGAAACATCACTATCTCAATAGGCAATGTGATTTATCCCCATATTTTTAGACAGTCACATAATATGATATAAAATACATACTAAAAGTAGAAAACAGAAGATGAATAATGACAAGGTTCATATTAAAATTATCACACCGAACAAAACAAACACCAATAATTAACATTATCAGAAGACTTTTTGAAAAGTCATAAAAAAAAGTATAAATACTAAGATAAATTAATACAATAAAAAAGAAAGGTGAAATATATATGTTATCTGAAAAAATGGAACAAGCTTTAAATGAACAAGTGAATGCAGAAATATACTCAGGATACTTATATTTATCCATGTCAGCTTATCTTGAAGAAGCTGATTGGCCTGGTTTTGCAAAATGGATGAGAATACAAGCTGAAGAAGAATTAGAACATGGAATGAAAATATATGATTACATTATCAGAAAAGGAGCAAGAGTAACTTTAAAAGGAATTGAATCTCCACAAACCGAATGGGATGGTGTAGAAGCAATATTCGAACATGTTTTAGAACATGAACAATTTGTAACTTCTTTAATTAATAATCTTGTTGACTTAGCTATTGAAGAAAAAGACCATGCAACTAATTTATTCTTACAATGGTATGTTGAAGAGCAAGTAGAAGAAGAAGAAAACGCAATGGACAACCTTGCTAGAATCCAAAAAGGTAAAGATTCCATTGATGCTTTATTCATGCTCGATAAAGATTTTGGTGCTCGTCAAGCAGAATAAATTTATTAAAAATGCCCACATTTGGGCATAAACTTACTTTTTTTATATTACCATACATATAACACATAACAATAATCTCCATAATTTCTACTGGCTGTTGTTATATTACTTGCAGATTCCATATTTCCATTAGAGATTATTTCAACACCATTTAAATGATGGGTTTCTGTAAAATAATAGTTCTTTGTAAGACCCAGATTTTTGAATTTTTCACCACATAACACTGAAACTTTTCTAATACTTGCTTTTGAATTTCTACCATTTTCTAAAATAGATGTAATACTTTCAAGAAAGCTAACATCTGTAATATTAACTTTAGATGATAATTGTTCCATAACATCTTGAGAATCTTTAAA
>JABUVA010000030.1:16298-19042 GCA_021442885.1 Methanobrevibacter sp.
CCTTTATTATTCATAAAGATATTTTATAAAAAAAGATTAAAAAAATTAAAAGAAGTGTGAAAAAATTAATTTTCACGGACGTGTTTAATCACACGTTCTTTTTTAGAAATAGCTCTATTAGCAGCATCCTGGACTTGTTTTTTCATGATTTCAAAGTCTTCAGGAGTAGTATCACCAACAAGCTTTTTAATTTTAGTATAAGCCGCTTCTCTAAACTGAGGAACAAGTTTTTCAACACTACCATCCTCACGAATTAAATTAGGAGCACCACCATCATCAACAACTCCAATCTCAGAGATTAAAACACCAGCATTAGAAACTGTCTTTTTAACATCACTTGCAAACTCTGAAGGAACAATAAGCATTAAAGAATCTGTAGAAACACCTAAAGGATCAATATCCAAATCTTGAAGCATCTTTAAAACATTTGGAGCTATGGTTTTATTAATTTCAGCTTCATAAAACTCTAAACCAACACCAGTAGTATTAGAAATCTCATGAGCATCACCACGAAGCCCACCATTAGTTACATCAGTCATAGCATGAATATCCTTAACTAAATCTGCTTCAAAAAGTGCATGGGAAGCTTGAACAAAATTAACATTCATAGTATCCCAAACAACATCAAAAAAACCATTATAAATAGCTGTTGTAGTAATAGTTCCTCCACCAGAACCTTCAGTTAAAAGAATCACATCACCAGGAGTAGCACCTTTTCTAGCAGTGGGAGGATGATTTGAAACACCAACACTTCCTACAGCAGAAACTAAACGATCTCCTAAAACCATATCTCCACCAACACGTAAAGTACTTCCAGCAACAATTGGAACATCTACAAGTTCTGAAACAGCTGCAACACCTGCAGTATAATCAAATAATTTTCCAACATCCCCATCATCAGCTAAATGAAGATCACTTAAAATAGCTACAGGATCAGCCCCCATAACACAAACATCTCTAAGAGTTGCCCTTGTAACATGAAAACCTCCTAAAAATGGATATTCACTTAAACGAGAATGAATACCATCAACAGCTGTTGTAATGTATAGTTCATCATTATCTGCTTTAGCACGAACAACACCACCATCATCTTGTTGTGATGGATTAATAAGAGAACTAGTATTAGTACTTGCAACAATTTCAGCTATTTTTCTATGAACAAAAAAATCTCCAGCGCCACGAGAACCAACCCCCATTTTTCCCATAGCTACATCAGCTTTAGGAACTTTAGCAATGTCATTTAAAAATTCATCACCACATCCCTCAAGTTTAAGAGTAGTGTTAACTTCATCAATAACACTACCAGCAATTAAAAGAGCATTATCTTCGCTTACATCCTTATATTCACGAATTCTAGAAGCTAAAATACTTTTTAAATCTTGTTCATCATAATCTTTAATTCTATCCCTAACAAAACCTTCCATATCCATTTTTTTCAACTACCTTAAGTTAATAAAATTCTTTAAAATCTTTAAACCATAAACACCGCTTTTCTCTGGGTGAAATTGTGTGGAAAACAAATTATTTCTAGATAAAGCTGCTGCAATTTCAACACCATAATCACAAGTTCCAGCTATAACCTCACTGTCTTCTGGAACTGTATGGTAAGAGTGAACAAAATAAAAGTATTTGCCATTAACACCCTCTAAAATAGGATTTTCATTAACAATATTAAGTTTATTCCAACCCATATGAGGTATTTTTAAATCAACAGGCAAATATTCGACACTCCCCTTAAATAAATCCAAACCATTAACATCTGGTGATTCTTCACTATCACTCATTAAAACTTGTTGACCAAGACATATTCCTAAAAATGGTTTATCATCATATACATGTTCATAAATAACATTTTTAAAAGGTTCAATATTTTTCATAGCTTCACCAAATGCACCAACACCTGGTAAAACTAAATGTTCTGCATTAGCTATCTTTTCTACATCATTAGTAACTTCAACATCACAATTTAATTTTCTAAAACCATTAGAAATACTTCTAAGGTTCCCACTTTTATAATCAATAATAGTTATCATAAAATCAACTTATTTCTCCCATTCAATAGCAGATCTAATCATAGAACCAAAATCTGAATATACAATCTCTTCAGTTCCCAAAGTCTTTGAATGTGCATCTAACTCAGCAATAACATTATCATAACCTAAATCTTTTAAAGGCTCTACAAGACGAGGCCCATCAGTAATAGCTATTGAATGACTTTTAAAATTCTCAACAGGAAAAGCATGAGGAACACCAAAGACAACTAACATATCTGGATTAATTTCTTCTAAATATTGACCTGCAACATTACCTGTTATAGGATATTCATCTAAACCACCAGTAATATAATCAATAGGAATATCTAACTGATTTTTAATGTTAACAGCATGATTTCTAATTCTTGCAAGTCCAATATTTTCATCTAAATTAGCTATTACAATAGGTTTATTATCACCATTAATTTTACTATAATCAAAATTTAAAATATCAGCAAAAAGATAAGAAGTTTCTTTTTTAGCATTTAAAACAAAAGCAACCTTTTTACCTTCCTTAATAGCTTTTACAATTAATCTAGCTACTTCTTCTTTATTATCTCCAAAGTTAGGTTCAATATATTTACCTTGAGCCATACCTCTTGTTTTCTCAATTTCAGTAGCTTTTTTAAGCATTTCAATTTGCCTATCAGCTTCTTCTCGCTTAATTACACCAGCATCTACAGCTGCATCAAGGACGATTATTGCACCTTC
>JABUVA010000030.1:20997-22442 GCA_021442885.1 Methanobrevibacter sp.
TCTGCAGTGTTATCTTCAAGCATTTGGTTTTTAAATTCTTCACGAGCTTCACGGACTTTTTTACCTCCATACTCATCAAGCATTTTACCTTTACTAAATTGTACTTTGTATAATTCATTAGTTGCATCATGGAGTTTTTCATCTTCTTGACTTTCAATACCCATTGATTCAATAATATCTTTAGCTGGAATTTCACTGTAGCCTTTAACTTCAACAACAGGAATTGGATTAACATTAGCAATAATATCTTCTAAACCATATTCAGTTAATAATTCAGTGTTATTTTTTAAGTCTTTTAAAGCAATGAAATCTGCTGGAGCATCAGCAGGCTCTGAGAAAACAACACCACTACCATATTCTCCTTGTACAAAACTAGCTGGAAGAATTGGGAGTTTAACACCAGTAACAGGGTTTTCTACAAATGTGCCAATATACTCTTTTGGATCTAATTCATTTATGATTTCTAAATCTTTTATTTGGTGTTGTAAGTTATGATATGCATCTTCACTAACAACCCAATTTTCACCATTAGCATTAACTTCAAAATATTTAATATCTGGATTTAACCATAAGTTTGTAGCACCAACAATAGTTTCTGGCCTTAAAGTAGCTGTTACAAAGAATTTGTCATCACCTTTAAATTTAAGAAGTGTAAGTTCATTAACACCTACACCTTCACCTTCAAGTAAATCATGGTCACCTACAGGATTTTCACATCTTGGACAATATTTTACTGGATGCTCTCCTTTTTTAATTAACCCTGCATCTTTAAGTTTTCTTATTTGCCATTGAATGAATTTTTTATAAGTTGGATCTATTGTTCTAAATTCCCTTCTCCAATCAATAGAATATCCCATATCATGCATAACATCATGGTATTCATTACAAAAGTATTTAACAATTAATTCTGGATTTTCCATTATAGGTAATGTTTCTTTAGGAACTTTATGAACATTTTCATATAAATCTAAGGTCCATGGAACTTTTCTTTGAATTCGACTAGCTATTCCAATAACTGGAGCACCTGTTACATGCCATGCCATTGGGAATAATACATTATATCCTTCCATTCTTTTAAATCTAGCATAAACATCAGGTACAGTATATGTACGTCCATGACCTATATGCATTGCACCACTTGGATAAGGAAATGCAACTGTTAAAAATAATTTTTCTTTGTCATTAGGGTCTGATTCAAATAAATTATTATCATCCCATTTTTTCTGCCATTTCTTTTCAATGTTTTCTATCACTAAATCACCCTAATTATCTAAATTACTTGGAGTTTCTGGAATTTTATTTTTATGAACATTCATTTTTACTTTATCAATAATTCTTTCAACCTCAGATAGAGGAACATCAATAGCTTTAGATATTTCCTCAGCTCCTTTATTTAAATCAATATACATGTATAAAATTCTATCTAAAATCTCATAAGGCATTCC
>JABUVA010000030.1:22499-25682 GCA_021442885.1 Methanobrevibacter sp.
ATTTCAGCAGGAACATTAATATACTCAGCTAGTTGTCTAACATGAGTCTTATAAAGATTACCAATTGGCTCCATATCAACGGCTCCATCACCATGTTTTGTAAAGTAGCCTATTAAAAGTTCACTTTTATTACCTGTTCCTCCAACAATATAATTTTTAGAATTAGCGAAGAAGTAAACAAGTGCCATTCTAATTCTTGCTTTAAGATTTCCAATAACTTTTTCATCTTCGCTGTTAGTTACAAGTAAAAATTCATTAAGTATACTATCAATAGCTATTTCTTTATATTCAATTCCAAGTTGATTTGCAATGTCTATACCATGAATTTTATCTTCAGTTGGTGTGGTTGATGAAGGCATTACAACTCCAAATACATTTTCTTTACCAATAGCTTCAGTAGCAAGGAATGCAGTAACAGTTGAATCTATTCCTCCACTTAATCCAACTACGATTCCATCAGCATTAGCCTCAACTACTTTATTTTTAATAAAATTTATAATTTCTTCTTTTGTTTTTTTCAATTCTAATTTTGGAATCTCAGTCATTTAAACCACGACTTTCTAAATTAATTGTTTAATAATATTTTTATTTATGAATTTTATTGTTTATAAAAATAGGTTTTTTAAGAGCTACTAATTTGTTAATGGATTTCGACCCAACAAATTTCAATTACAAATCTATGATAACTTATGGTATAATTCATTTAAAACCTAATATTTAATTTATCTGCTTTTAAATGTATATTTAGAAAATTATTTTCAAATTTATAATATATCTAGATTATTTATCCTCAATTCAGTATTTTTATGAAACATTGATACTAGTGATATATTCAACTTCATTATATCAAAAATTTGAAATATCTTTACTAAAATAGTCATGTTCTTCTTAAAGAATTTAAAATGCCAATGATGACCACATCGATTATTAATGTGTTGTTTCTGTTTTGTAAAATATTTTAAGGTACTTTTATATATTAACTAAATCTATAATTATTATTTAGAATATGGGTTTATCCTACTAGTTCAAGTAGCCATATTCTAAAGAATTCTACAATTATGTAGTTATTCTCGAGCTCAGTTGGGTAAATGTCTTAATGTACGAAATGACATTTTACCCTTATTTTTTAAAAAATAATTTAATTAGATATTAATCATAATTAAAATTAGAAAAAAACAGATGGGGAAATTATACCCCCAAATAAACAAAATAAAATGGATTTTTATTTTCTACAACATAAATGCCTTAATATTTTAGTAATCCAAAAATAAATCAAATGAAATGGCTTTTTATTGTGTTCTAAAAACTTTTTGTTTAAATTTTATTTTATTATTATGAACAGTTAAATTAGTTGCCTAGGCAATTGTTAGATGAATAAGCATTATTTTAGGTAAAATCCTAAAACATTATATATAACTAATTATAATATATCGATAATTCTTATTAAAGTGGAAAAATTATTATGAAAAATAGAAAATATATGCTTTCAATTATTTTGGCAATGTTTTTAACTACATTGTCTGCACCTACTGCATTTGCTGCAGACCCACAAGGTTTTACAGATTCACAAGTAACTATTGATCCTAGTCTATATGATAATCCTTTAAATTTAAAGGGTGCGAATTTTAAACAATCTTCATATGATAAACTCAAAGCTGCATTAATAAAAATAGCCTTGATTTTTGTAGTTCTAAAGAACATATTTGTATTTTAAATTGTAAATAACTGTAAATTCAGTGAAATAATCAATAAATAGCTATTATTTTACTGAAAATTATTAAACAACAGTCAATTAAAATATATTATACCTATGACTTTTAGATAGTATCAAAATGAAATTAGTTTAACATTTGAAAATAATATTAGCTAACTTTATATACTTAGTAAATATAAAATAACATTAAGTTACTAAAAGAAAAGGAGGAACTAATCTTGGGATTAAAAGATTACTTTAAATTTAAAGATGATAAAACAACATTTATATTTGTAGGTGGAAAAGGAGGAGTCGGAAAAACTTCAATATCTGCAGCTACTGCACTATGGCTAGCTAATAGTGGTAAAAAAACTTTAATAGTATCAACAGACCCTGCACATTCTTTATCAGATTCATTAGAAGTACCTATAGACCATTATCCTCGTGAAATAAAAACAAATTTATATGCTGTTGAAATTGACCCTGATGAAGCAATGGCTCAAAAACAAGCCTCTCTTGAAGCTCAAAAAGCAGTATCAACACAAGATAAATTAATGGGGCTAGACATGTTATCTGACCAGCTAGATTTAGCTTCAGCATCTCCAGGTGCCGATGAAGCAGCAGCATTTGAAATATTCTTATCTGTAATGACTTCAAATGAATATGATGTAGTAGTCTTTGATACAGCTCCAACAGGACACACCTTAAGATTATTGTCATTCCCAGAAGTTATGGAATCATGGGTTGGTAAAATGATGACAATAAAAGCTAAATTAGGTGAAGCAGCTAGTAAACTTAAAAATCTCATACCATTTATGGATGCTGGAGAAGATGCTCAAAGCACAGAAGAATTAGAAAGAACAAAAAGACAAATTAATGAAGCAAAAGAAGTTTTAGCAGACCCAGATAGAACTACATTTAAAATGGTTGTAATACCTGAAGAAATGTCAATATATGAATCTGAAAGAGCACTAGAAGCATTAGAAAAATATAATATAACAGTAGATAGTGTTATTGTAAATCAAATAATGCCTGATATTTCAGATTGTGATTTCTGCCATTCAAGACATGAACTTCAACAAAAACGTTTGGTTTTAATAGATCAAAAATTCCATGACCAAAGTATACTTCAAGTACCTTTATTTAAAGATGAAGTTAAAGGACAAGACAAACTTTTAAATTTAGCTGAAATCTTGTACGAAGATAAAGATAATGATGAAGTACAACAAGAAATCATCCAATTATAAAAAAATTAAAAATAAGTTATTAATAAAAATAACTTATTTAAATTCTATTTTTAAAGATACAACAACACAAAGTAAATAATTAAACAAATTACTATTGCAAAAAATTGTATTTTACTTCTTTTCCAAATATTATTTAGAGAGTACTTATTATCCCCAATTAAAGACAACCTAGAACATAATAATAATATTAAAACAATCCCACAATAAGGCAATGATAGTTTCCCATTTATAAAGAATACTATG
>JABUVA010000031.1 GCA_021442885.1 Methanobrevibacter sp.
TAAAACTAAAAAAACAAATCAAGAAGATTATAATTTTGAAGTAGAAACAGAAAAAAACACATATCTTACTAAAACAATTATAATAGCAACAGGAAGTGCACATCAACATCTAAATGTCCCAGGAGAAGAAGAGTTTAAAGGATTAGGAGTTAGCTATTGTGCAACATGTGATGGTTTATTTTTCCAAAATAAAAATGTTACAATGATAGGTGGAGGAAATACATCACTTCAAGAAGCTATTTTTCTAAATAATCTTGGATGTAAAGTTACAATAGTTCATAGAAGAGATGAATTTAGAGCTCAAAAAATACTTCAAGAAAAAATAAAAGAAAAAGGAATAAAAACAATAATGGACTCTACTGTTAAATCAATAAACGGAAATCAAGTAGTTGAAAGTATAACTCTTGAAAATGTGAAAACAGGCGATATAACAGAATATCCAACTGATGGTGTTTTTATTAGTATTGGATATAAACCCCATACAAAAATAGCAGAAGAATTAAATGTATCTATTGATGAAACAAATCATATTATAACAGATAAATGGCAAAAAACTAATCAAAAATATGTTTATGCTGCAGGGGATGTTTGTGGCGGCCTTAAACAATGGGTTGTTGCATGTGGGGAAGGTGCCTTAGCCGCAACTTCTGCATACAAAGACATAGAAAATTAATATCTTCTATTACTCATAAGGAATATGTAAACAAAGAATGCTATAAGCAATATTACAATTACAGGTAATAACCATGCAATTATTTTAAATACAATAAACGCTATTATAATAGCAATAATAATATAAATTAAATCTATAAGTTCCATAGAATTTTAATATATATACAATATTATATAATCTTTACTATACCTAAACTTCATTCATAATATCATTAAGAATAATATTAATATAATAATAAAAACAACAATATAAATAAGGAGTATAAAATGAAAATTCTAGTTATTAATAATAAAGGCCAATACAATCATAGAATACAACGTAGCCTAAAATATCTTAATATACCTTCAGAACTTGTACCAAATACACTAAGTATTGAAGAAATTAAAGATAAAAATCCAATTGGATTAATATTAGGTGGCGGTCCTTCAATTGAATCTGCTGGAAACAGTGAAGAATACATAAAACATTTTGATATACCTATTCTTGGAATTTGTCTTGGGCATCAATTAATAGCTAAAGCATACGGGGGAAAAGTTTCGACATCCGATACTGAAAGTTATGCTAAAGTTGAATTAGAAGTACTTGATGATAATAATTTATTTAACGAATTATATCCAAAAATGGAAGTTTGGTCCTCACATAAAGATGAAGTTAAAATTATCCCCAATGAATTTGAAATTCTAGCAAAATCAAATTTATGTGATGTAGAATCATTTAAACATAAGAATAAAGATGTTTATGGTATCCAATTCCATCCAGAAGTACACCACACTCCTAAAGGATCAATTATATTTGAAAATTTTTATAATATCTGTAAAAAAGGTGTAAACAATGATTGAAAATGCAGAACAATTAAAAGAAAAAGCTTTAGATAATAAAGATGATTTAAAGAAAAAATTTGTAAACATACCAATAGGGGATGATGAATACGGCTTTAGACTTGCAGGTATTGGTGGAAAAGCTGTAAAACTTGAAAAATATGTAAAATATGACGAAATCATGGCAGCTATTGATGAAGGACATGATGAAGGATTAGAAGCAATAATTAAAGAATTAATCGAAAACTTTGAAAAAGAAGAAGAAAATGAAGAATAAGTGATAATTATGCTTAGTCCAGAAGATTTTATTAAAAATGCAATAAAAGAAATAAAAGATGAAATCGGTGATGAAAAAGCTATTATTGCATTATCTGGAGGAGTAGATAGTTCAGTATGTTCAGTTCTTGTTCAAGAAGCTATTGGTGATAATTTAATAGCAATTTTTGTTAATCATGGACTTTTAAGAGAAGGAGAAGTAGAAGAAGTTACAAATACCTTTAAAGACAGACTGAACTTTAATTATGTTGATGCATCAGAAGAATTTTTAAATGCTCTTGATGGAGTTGACGATCCAGAAGAGAAAAGAAAAATCATTGGAAAAACTTTCATCGATGTATTTGAAAGAGAAGCTGATAAAACCGATGCAAAATTCTTAGTACAAGGAACAATTGCTCCAGACTGGATTGAAACTGAAGGAAAAATCAAATCACACCACAATATAGCACTTCCTAGTGGAATGGTTTTAGAAGTTGTAGAACCAATCAGAGATCTCTACAAAGATGAAGTTAGAGAAATTGGATTAGTTTTAGATTTACCTGAAAAAGTAGTTCACAGACAACCATTCCCAGGACCTGGACTTGCTGTTAGAGTTATTGGACCTTTAACAAAAGAAAAATTAGATATTGAAAGAAAAGCCGACAAAATTGTAAGAGAAGAAATTGAAGCTGCAGGAATTGATAAAGAAGTTTGGCAATATTTCGCAGTACTAACTAACACCAAAGTAACTGGAGTAAAAGGAGATCAACGTGACTTTGGTTATTTAGCTGTAGTAAGAATCGTAGCTTCTGTAGATGCAATGACAGCATATGTTCCTGAACTTCCATGGGAGGTATTACAAAAAATATCTCAAAGAATTACCTCTGAAGTTTCTGAAATTACACATGTTGCTTTGTCAATTTCTGATAAACCACCAAGCACAATTGAATTTGCTTAAAAATCCTTATTTTTTATGAAATAGTTAAAAACTATTTCTATTATTTTATTTATAAAATAAATCAAAACTATTTTTTAATAATGATTAAAAATGATAACAACAAAAAATGCATATCTTAAAAAACTAACTGAAAACATACAAATGAAATCAGTTAAAGTTGGAAAAGACTTAGAAGGCAGTACCCCTCCATCAGTATTTATTGGAAGATGGTCTTATCCAAAAGTATATGCTGGACCTATGATGGTAGGTCAAAGTGGAGACACATATATTATGGACTCTCCAGAATCTTGGCTTGAAGAAAATAAAACCCAGGATGAAATCATAAATTATCGAATGAATCTTGTACGTGGAAAACAATTGATAAAAATTGATGATTTAGAAAATCCATTTATAGAAAAACTACAGGACATATCACTAGCATCAAAATCTATAGATAGTGAAGCACAATTTAAAAAACGTCCTCGAGGATCTGTATTAAGTGAAGATTCAATGCCGCATGGTCCTAGTGCAGCTATTGAAAAGTTCGATATAGAAGCAGTAAAATGGGATAGACAACTTGAAAAAACATTTTACGATACAGATTTAAAAGCAACAGAAGCTGTTGTTAATCTTCATGATAAAGAAGTTCCTTTTTCAGCTATGCAAAAAGCATTTTCAGTTGGAGCTATAGGAACTAAAAATAAACGAAAATTAGTTCCAACAAGATGGTCAATAACAGCTTGTGATTCAACACTTGCAGATGAATTTCTAAAAGAAGTTAGAAAATTTGAACAAATCGACACTTATAGAGTTTATGAATATGGTAGTCTTAAAAACTATTATACTATTATATTAACACCTACAGAATGGCAATATGAATGGTATGAAGCATTTATTAAACTTTTAGGAAAAGAAGAATTATTATTTACAGACTACGAAAAAAACAGTGGTAAAAAAGAATATTCAACAGTAGGGGGATGTTTCTACACTTGTAAAATGACTGTACTTGATGCATTAAGAAAAGAAAGAAAACAAGCAGGATTAATTGTATTAAGAGAAGCTTATGAAGGATATGTTCCATTAGGTGTTTTTAATGTTCGTGAAAATATTAAAGCAGCTATGGAATTACCTTATAAAGAATTTGAAACATTAAAAGAAGCTTTAGCTTACTGTGGAAGTAAATTACTTTTACCAGTTAGCAAATATGTAAAAGCAGGAAAATTACTTAATGAGATGTTACACACAAAACAAACAACACTAGATGCTTATTTTAAAAAATGATTAATATGATGTTTAAATTTAAAGAACCCTCAATAAAAACAAAAGAAACAATGGCTGATGTAGCTTTAAATGGTTCTAATAAAGATTATAAAAATAGTATAATTTCAAAAATTAAAAATCTTACAAATCATAAACACGTTGAAATTACAAACAGTGGAAATGCTAGTATATTTATTGCCCTTTCAGCAGTAGGAGATAACATTACAATTCCTAATCAAGGAGCCTGGCATGGGTTTAAACAGATTTCAAAATGTTTAAATAAAAACATTACTCTTTTAAAAACAGAATATGGAATAATTAATCCAGATGATATTACTGAATTAGAAGATGAATCTAGTTTAATTCTTACAAGTTTTGCAGGATATACTGGTGAGCAAAATTTAAAAGAAATATCTAAAATCTGTAGGGAAAAAAGCATTACATTAATTGAAGATGCATCAGCAGGAATTGGAGATAGAAAAAATAAATTGGGAAATGGAAAATATTCTGATATTATTTTAACATCTACTGGGTCTCCAAAAATTATTAATGCAGGAAGTGGTGGGATAATTTCTACTAATAATCCTAAAATATTTGAAAAAACAAAGATTCAACAAAAAATTGTCAAACCTAATGAAATTATACTAAGTGGTATAGATGTGGAACTTGAAAATGTTGGAAAAAAACTAGAAGACACAATTACTGCAAGTTCCTATCTAAAAAATAAACTTGATGATGTAATCCATCAAAATAAAAGAGGTTTAAATGTAATAATTAAAGACCCTAAACCAAAGGACATATCCTGGAATCTAAAACAAGAATTAAAAATAAATAAAAGTGGATTTATAACAAAATGTCCAAACTATAATAGAGTAAAAGAAAAAGCCATTGCAATTGAAATTAAAAATTTAGATTATGATTGTCTTAAAAAAGATAAATTGAATCATATAATAGAAACAGTTGAAAAATATAAAAATAACTAATCAACAACAAGTCTTGAAATTTTATCAATAATAATGTCCTCACATGTATAACATGTTAATTCTTCACTAGAAATATCGAATGCATCAATTAAATTAGATTCAATAGGTAATAAAACATCATCACTTCTAGTAAAACAAGTGTTTAAATAATCAAGAATATCATTATTTGGATTTAATAATATAGCACATAAATTCATTTTACCCTCTTTTAAACCTAACAATTGAAAAGCCTTAGAAATCTGTCTTTGAGCAGAACACCTTAAACAAATCTCAACACCTAAATCATTAGCAAGATTTTCATTTCTAGAAAAAGCTAAAACAGATTGATAAACAGCATGAAAAATATGTTTCCTACCAGCTATTAAATCAGCATTTAACAACTGAACAACAGAATCTCCAGCAAGATTATTAATTTTAGATAAAACCCCATCAACAGAATCAATATCACCAGTAAAACCTAAAACCATCACATTATAATCAAAAATATTCATAAAACACCAACTATTCAATCAATCTATTAATACCTGAAATATAAGCTTTAACACTTGCATTAATAATATCTGGTTCAGTACCCCTTGCAGAAACTATATTATCCCCTTTCTTAAGCTTAACCATTACATCAATAAAAGCATCAGTACCACCTGAAATAGCATCAACATGATACTCAACTAACTCAATATCATCAAAACTAGAAAGAGACTTATTAACAGCATTAATAGCAGCATCAACAGGACCAATACCAACAGCAGCATCTAAATATTCTTCACCATCAATAATTAATTTAACAGAAGCAGTAGGTGTAACATTATTACCACTAACAATATTAAGTTCTTTAAGTTTAATTCTATCCTTAAAATTAATATTTAAAACTTCTTCAGTGATAATATGTAAATCCACATCAGTAACGGTCTTACCTTTATTAGCTAATTCTTTAATATTATCATAAATTTGTTTAAATTGATTTTTGTCAACATTAAAACCAAGCTTTTTTAATTCATTATCAAGACCATGAGTTCCCATATGTTTACCCATAATAAATTTACGAGTCCTACCAATAAGTTCAGGATTAAATGGTTCATAAGTAGACACATTTTTAATAATGCCATCAGAGTGAATACCTGACTCATGAGCAAAAGCATTATCGCCCACAATTGCTTTATTAGGTTGAATATAAACACTAGATAACCTAGAAACCAACTTAGAAATATTATAAATTTGACTTAAATCAATATCAACTTCAAAATTAGGAAGTAGATTATTAATACAAAGAACAATCTCTTCAAAAGAAGCATTCCCTGCACGCTCACCAATACCATTAATAGTAGAATGAAACTCAGAAGCTCCCCCATTAATAGCAGCTAAAGTATTAGAAACAGCAAGCCCAAAATCATTATGACAATGACAACTAATAGGAATATCAAGATTGGATAAACTATCAAAAGTATTAAAAGAGGATTCAGGAGTAAAAATACCAACAGTATCACATACACAAACCCTATCAACACCAACATCAATAGCATTTAGAAAAACAGTTTTTAAAAAATTAATATCTGATCTAGAAGCATCTTCAGCAGATAACTCAACAACTAAACCATGATCTTTACAATATTCAATAGCAGCATTAGACATATCTAAAAGTTCATCCCTATTTTTATTTAATTTATCAGAAATATGTAAATCGGAAGTAGGAACAACTAAATTAACTCCATCAACATCACAATCTAAGCAATAATCAATATCAATGTTTAAAGGTCTTGAAAAACTAAGAATTTCAGCATTGAAACCTTGCTTAGTAATATCTTTAATAGACTCACGTTCATCACTAGATGTAATAGCAGAACCTGCTTCAATAAAATCAACACCAATTTTATCTAAATTAAAAGCAATTCTTAATTTTTCAGAAGAACTTAAAGAAACACCCGGAGTTTGTTCACCATCTCTTAAAGTAGTGTCTAATACTTTAATATTCAATTAACTCACCAAAATAAATTATAAAAAATAGTAATAAAATTAGAGAGAATATGAGCTTGCAGCGAAATGTAATTCCCATAGAAAAAACCATAGTAC
>JABUVA010000032.1:0-6863 GCA_021442885.1 Methanobrevibacter sp.
GATCTCTCATAGACAAGAATATAAAAATAATATTAGAGATTCTAAATTTTCTAGTTTAAATACTTATACAGAAGATTTATATTCCTAATAGCTATTTAATCATAGCTTCATTTGTTAAAATATAAGAAAGTTTAATATAATTTTACTTTCTTACATATTTTTTCAATTTATTAAATTTTTATTAAAAATATATTTAAATAACTCAATTATTTTAAAACAATGGTGATTTACCCAAACCTTTATATAGTTGTATAACATAATTATGTATGTTGTTTAAATCATATGCGGTGTTAGTCCAGCCTGGTTAAGACTCTAGCCTGCCACGTTAGAGACCCGGGTTCAAATCCCGGACGCCGCATTTTTTTATGCAGTTGTGGTATAGTCTGGTTATTACTTGGGCCTTCCAAGCCTACAACCCGGGTTCGAATCCCGGCAACTGCATTGTTAATTTTGTTCAATTATTTTTTAAATTCCTTTAAATTTTTTATTTATACTTTATTTTCAAAAACAATAAATTTTAGTTATCTTTATTAATATCTTTATCTATATATTTATAATACTAAAAATTTTTTTTAGTTTAATCAATTTATTATATTTATTCATGGTGATTAAATGGTAGGAATAGTTGGATATGGGGCATCTGTGCCTTCATATAGGATTAAAGTAGAAGAAATTGCTAAAGTATGGGGTGATGACCCTGTAGCTTTATCAAATGGTTTAGTCGTTAATGAAAAATCGGTTCCTTCTGCTGACGAAGATACTGTAACTATTGCAGTTACTGCTGCTAGACATGCTCTTGCAAGAGCTCAAATTGATCCTCAAAAGATTGGAGCTGTTTATGTAGGTTCTGAATCTCATCCATATGCTGTTAAACCCACAGCTACTATTGTTGCAGAAGCTATTGGTGCAACTCCAGACTTAACTGCAGCTGATTTGGAATTTGCATGTAAAGCAGGAACTGCAGGAATTCAAATGTCTATGGGTCTTGTAGATTCAGGAATGGTAGAATATGCATTAGCTATTGGTGCGGATACATCTCAAGGAGCTCCTGGAGATGCATTAGAATACACTGCTTCAGCAGGTGGAGCAGCTTATATAATTGGAAATAAAGATACTGTAGCTGATTTTAATGAAACATACAGTTTTACAACTGATACTCCTGATTTTTATAGAAGAGAAGGTCAAGACTATCCATCACATGGTGGTCGTTTTACAGGAGAACCTGCATACTTTAAACATGTATTAAATGCAGCTAAAGGTTTATTTGAAAAAACTGATAGTAAACCAGAAGATTATGATTTTGCATGTTTCCATCAACCTAATGGGAAGTTTTACTTAAGAGCAGGTAAAAAACTAGGTTTTACTTCTGAACAAATAAAACAAGGTCTCTTAACACCAAATATTGGAAATACTTACTCAGGAGCTGTTCCTTTAGCTCTCTCCAATATTTTAGATGTTGCAGAACCTGGTGATAAAATATTTGTAGTATCTTATGGATCAGGTGCAGGTAGTGATTCTTTCACATTAACTGTCAATGATGAAATTAACAAAAAGAGAAATTTAGCTCCTACAACTGAAGAGATAATTGACAATAAAAAATATGTTGATTATGCAGTTTATGCTAAATTTAAAGGTAAAATTAAAATGTAAGGTGTTATTATGAGAGATGTAGCAATCGTAGGGGTTTCCCAAACAAAATTTGGAGAATTATGGGATTCTTCATTTAGAGATTTAATATCTGAAGCAGGTATAAAAGCTATTGTTGATGCAGATATGGATGGAGATGATATTGAAGCAATGTATGTTGGAAATATGTCTTCTGGTTTATTTGTAGAACAAGAACATATTGCACCTTTAATTGCAGATCATGTAGGACTTAATCCTATTCCAGCTACAAGAGTAGAAGCTGCTTGTGCATCTGGAGGATTAGCTTTAAGACAAGGTATAATGGCAGTTGCATCTGGTTTTCATGATGTAGTAATTTCTGCTGGTGTTGAAAAAATGACTGATGTTGTTGATGCTACTCCAGCTATTGCAACTGCATCAGATCAAGAATGGGAAGCAAATCAAGGAGCAACATTCCCATCACTTTATGCTATGATAGCTAAAAGACACATGTATCAATATGGAACTACTCGTGAACAATTAGCACAATTTTCAGTAGTTAATCATAAAAATGCTTCTAAAAATCCAAATGCTCAATTTCCTTTTGAAACTACTGTTGATAAAGTAATTAACTCAACAATGGTTGCAGACCCATTAACACTTTTAGATTGCTCACCTGTATCTGACGGTGCAGCAGCAGTTATTATGGTTCCAGCAGAAGATGCTAAAAAATACACTGACACTCCAATTTATGTTAGAGCATCAGCACAGGCATCAGGAACAATGGCATTACATGATAGAAAAGACATAACAACAATTGAATCTACAAAAGTGGCTTCTAAAAAAGCTTATGATATGGCAGGAGTATCTGTTAAAGACATTGATTTAACTGAAGTACATGATTGTTTCTCAATTAATGGACTTTTAGCTGTTGAAGATTTAGGTTTTGCAGAAAAAGGTAAAGGTGGAATAGCTATTGAAGAAGGACAAACAGAAATTGATGGTGATTTCCCAATTAATACTTCTGGAGGACTTAAAGCACGTGGACACCCTCTTGGTGCAACTGGAATAGCTCAAGCAGCTGAAGTAGTATGGCAACTTAGAGGTGAAGCTGGTAAACGTCAAGTAGAAGGTGCTGAACTAGGTATGACTCATAATATTGGTGGTACTGGTGGTACAGCAGCTGTTCATATTTTTGGAAGAGATTTAAACTAATCTCTTTTTTCCTACTATTTTTTAAATTAAATTAATTAAAATCATTGTTTTATAATATTGATTTTTATAATCCATAATAAATTAACCATCAATATTTATATGGATAATTTTTAATATATCTCATTTTCATTGCGTTTAATTCATCTTCAATATAATCAAAACTTTCCCCATCTTCTACCAACTCATTTCGTTTATCTTTTAGAATCTTTAAAACTTCATAATATTGATATTTGTCCCAATATAATTCACCAAGTGATTTCATTTTATCACCTAATTCTTTATTAATTATATTAATCTGTTGACTCCTTGAAAGATAATTCAAAAAGAACTGAATAATCTTCCATACTCATAGGAATTCTATGAAATGCATTTTTCTTAGCAATTGATTGAAAATTATCAAAACAACATGCTAGAACATCACCATATGAAAAATTATCTAAAGAAAATAATTTCTCATTAGCATTTTGTTTTATCAGTTCTGTTTCTTCTTTATCTATACCATGACCATACCATTTTATGTATAGATCTGTTATTCTAGATTCTAGTGTTTCAAAAAATTTTCTTGCTTTTCCATCATTGGAATCATAATCATAACTTGTTTTAAATATTTCTTTTATTTTTATGTTTATTTCTTTTTCATTATTTTCTATATTTATAGTTTCATAAACATTTTCGAAGTAATTTGCGCCTAATTCTTCAGCAAATGATTGTTTTGTTTGAATAGAAGCATTATAAATAAAGTATTCTTGTAGTATATTTGTAATAAATTCTCTAAAATAAAAAGATTCATAAGTGTTTATAGTAAATCCAATGTTAATTAATGTTTGAAAATCATAAAAATGTTCATTATTAATAAACTTGGAATTTAAATCATAATAATTATCATATTCATTGATTAATGTTTCATCAACACTAAATAAGTCAGCAATAGATTTTCTCAATATCCAAATTTTATTCTCTATTATAACAACTAACATTGGAGGTGTTGAATCATTAAATTTTATTAATTTATATTCTACCATATTATTCACCTTTATTTTATTATACTTCAATAAATTAATAAACTTATTTAATTGAGTTAAATAAAAAAAGATAATATATATTAATATATAAAAGCAATATTATGATTTTGTACAACTTTTACTTAAATTTAGCAAAAAAGAAGTATTTTTTATTTATTTTTACAAAATAAGATAATAATTTCATTAAAACTATAGCAAAATCAAAACGTTATATAATTTTATAAAATTAAGAAAAATAGTTGAAATTATTAAAGAATGATTATAGAACAAGTGGATTTATATCACAATCATTTAAATGAAATTAGTGTTATATAAATTTAACACTATTTCCAATTTTTTCTAGTTGATCTAAATTATCTCCAGCTATACAAACAAATTCATCTCCTTGAATAACTCCAACACCATAATTTCCATAATCATCATTATCTATTTTAAATATGGTCAAGTTTCCATCTGAATTTACTTTTTGAAATCCTTCAGTTTCAAGAAAACTATATATATACTCAATATTATCTCCTAAACCAGTAAAATTACCATATAAGTAAGATATTTTTTGATTTTCATAAGTATACCAGTTATATGAAAATCCTCCTCCTTCTTTAAAATTACCATCATCTGGAGCTAATGCTGTAAATTTTCCATCAAAGTTGTGTTCTACCAATTCACTTGCAGATACTACTCCTAGAGTAGATATCATTACCATCATAATTATAATCATATATTTTAAAAAGCTTTTCATTATAATCACTTATTTAAATAATAGGTTTTTGATAAATATAAACATATATATTTTTTAATCAAGATATTTTTTAGTATTTAGGAGAGTTTTCAAATGATTTTCACTATAATTGGTGCATTGATTATTGTTATAATAATTATTGTTGTTATAAATGCATATAATGGTCTTGTTGATGCTAGAAACAATGTTAGAAATGCATGGGCACAAATTGATGTTCAATTAGTAAGACGTACTAATTTAATTCCAGATTTAGTTGAAACTGTAAAAGAGCATTCTTTTCATGAAAACGATATTTTAGAAAATGTAATAAATGCTAGAAATAGGCTTGTGAATGCTTCTTTAGTTTTTGAGAAAAATGATGCTAATAATGCAATTACTGATGCTTTAAGATCATTATTTGTTGTTGTTGATGATTATCCTGATTTAAAAGATAATCAAAAATTTTTAAATTTAAAAAGACAGCTATTTGAAAGTGAAAATAAAATTTCATATTCTAAACAGTTTTATAATGATGCTGTTTTATCATACAATAATAAACGTCAAAAATTTCCATATAATATAATAGCTAGTTTACGGGGTTTTAAAAAAGAAGAATTCTTTAAATCACCTTTAGAAGCTCATGAAGTACCTGAAATTCAATTTTAAAAGGATATTATTATTTTTTAAATAATATTTTATCAATAACACTCATATCTAAATTCTCTTCAACAATTTCAGCTATTTTATTAAGAGAATAGTCTTTTTTAGTTTCATATGGGTCTTCCCCATACTTTTTCTCTAATCCTTTTTTCTCTCGTAGGTAGTTTAAAAATTCACGTCTGAAGTTATAGTTGTGAAACACTCCATGCATATAGGTACCAAATACATTGTTAGAGCATGCACCATCATAAAGGCCTAGACTATTATTACCATTTCCTTTAACGACTTCGAATAATGGTGCAACAAGGTAACTTTCATTAAGTTCTGTTGTCCCTTCATGTATCTCATAACCTTTAACTTTTTCACCTTGGATGTTTTTAAATATATCTCTAGTAATTCCTACAAGTCTATCTTCACTTGGAACTACAAATTCAGATTGTGTTACAAGTTTTTCTGTTTTTTCAAATTTTGATGTTATATCTAAAAGTTCTAATCCTTCAATTGTTCCAACAGAGGATTCTTTTTTATCATCATCAAAAATATAATTTCCAAGTATTTGCATTCCACCACAAATTCCAACAATAGGTATTTCTTTTGATTTCTCAATTATTTTATCTGATAAACCTGATTCTTTTAATGCTTTTAAATCATCAGTTGAATTACGAGTTCCAGGAATTATGATTGTATCAACATCACCGATTTCATCATTAATACCAATCATTTTAACTCCTACATCATCTTCAAATTCAAATGGGTCAATATCTGTAAAATTAGCTATTTTAGGAAGTCGTATAACACCTATTGTAATATCTTTATCTTCATTAAAAATATGGGTTGTTAAACTAGCTGAATCTTCTTCAGGTAATCTAAGGCTATAATCATAAGGTAGAACTCCAATAATAGGCTCTCCAGTTATTTCTTCAATTCTATCAAGGCCTGGTTTTAAAATATCATAATCGCCTCTAAACTTGTTAATGACTGTAGCTTTGAGTCTAGAACGATCATAATCATCAAGAAGAACATATGTTCCAGCAATAGCTGCAAAAACACCACCCATTTCAATATCTGCAACTAATATAACATCTGCATCAGCCATATGAGCTATTTCCATATTTGCTATGTCTTCTTTTCTCATATTTATTTCCGCAGGTGATCCAGCTCCTTCAATAACTATAATGTCATATTCTTCTGTTAATTTATTAAAGCTTTCTTTAATTGCATTTAAAGCTTCATCATGATATTTATGTTGGTATTCATAGAAGTTCATATCTCCTATTGATTTTCCTTGTATGATAACATTTGATGTAAACTCTCCTTTAGGTTTTAAAAGAACAGGATTCATATGTATGCTTGGTTCAATCATTGCAGCTTCTGCTTGCAACATTTGAGCTATTCCAATTTCTCCATTCTCTTTTGTTGTATATGAGTTTAAAGACATATTTTGAGATTTAAATGGAGCTACTTTATAGCCTCTGTTTTTATAAATTCTACATAGTGCTGCTACTAATAGACTTTTACCAGCATTTGATGAAGTTCCTTGAACCATTATACAGTTTACCATTTTCACTACCTTTACTTTTTTCTAAATTATATTTTATTTTAGTATTATTTTAATGTTTATAGTTTTAGTTGTTTTTTTTTAA
>JABUVA010000032.1:7741-9150 GCA_021442885.1 Methanobrevibacter sp.
TGTAATATTGGAATTATTTACAATTATTATATAAATTATTAACATTATTTTAGTTACTTTTATTTACTAAATTAGAAAACTTTTTATAAGGTAAAAGATAAAATACTTAAATAGTCTATTGAATATATATTATAATAATATAAATTTAAAATAATTTATGAGGTTTGTTTAATGAGATTTGATGAGAAAGAATCAATGGAAGATTCTTCCAAAGAAGTAGTATTGGAGCCTGAAATTGAAGAAGAAGTGGCCAAAGTAGAAACTAAACCTATGTTGGACTATGAAGATATTAAAAGTTCTGAAGATATTGAAGTCCCACCATTATTAATAGATCAAGTTATTGGACATGAAGAGTCTATTGAAACAATTAAAAAAGCAGCAAAGCAAAGGAGAAACATTTTATTAATTGGTGATCCAGGGGTAGGTAAATCTATGCTTGCAAAAGGTATGGCACAAATTTTACCTCATGAAACTCTTCAAGATATTCTAATTTATCCAAATGGGGAAGATTCAAACCACCCATTAATAAGAACAGTACCTGCAGGTGAGGGTAAAAAAATTGTTAATTCAACTAAAGCCTCAACTAAAGGATATGAAGAGAAAAAAACAATCATAACAATGTTTGCTATAGCTGCAGTTGTTTTTATTGGTTTTATGTATGGAAGACTTCTTGAAGCTATTATTGCAGCAGCATTAATATTATTAATTTCAATCCAAATTAAACCAAAAAACACAGTTTTATCTCCAAAATTACTTGTAAATAATGAAGAAAAAAGATTTGCTCCATTTATGGATGCAACTGGTGCTCATGCAGGAGCATTACTTGGAGATGTACGTCACGACCCATATCAATCAGGTGGACTTGGAACTCCAGCACACGAACGTGTAGAATCAGGTATGATCCATAAAGCTAATAGAGGAGTTTTATACATTGATGAAATAGGTACAATGAGTGGAAAAACTCAACAAGAACTTCTCTCAGCAATGCAAGAAAAAGAATATGCTATTACTGGACAAAGTGAAAACAGTAGTGGAGCAATGGTAAGATCCCAAGCAGTTCCATGTGATTTTGTTCTAGTAGCATCTGGTAACATTCAAGTTCTTGAAGGTATGCACATAGCTATGAGATCAAGAATTCGTGGATATGGATATGAAGTATTTATGAAAGATTCAATGGATGATACTGAAGAAAATAGGAAAAAACTCGTTCAATTTGTTGCACAGGAAGTTAAAAACGATGGTAGGATTCCACACTTTTCAACTAAGGCTATTGATGAGATTATCCTTGAAGCAAAACGTAGAAGTGGTAAACAAGACGCTTTAACTCTTAAATTAAGAGATTTAGGAGGTCTTGTAAGATCTTCTGGTGATGTAGCTATTGAAAAAGGAGCTAAAGTTGTAAAAGCAGA
>JABUVA010000033.1:0-5215 GCA_021442885.1 Methanobrevibacter sp.
CCATTAGATCGTATTGGAGATGTTGAAGATATATCTGATGCATTAGAATATATTTTAGGCGCTGGATATTTAACTGGCCAAGTTATATCACCAAACGGTGGTTTTGTTTTACAATAAAAATAGAAAAAAAGTATAGTTTTATATTAAACTATACTATCTTTTTTTTAAGCAGTTTCTATATCTTCTGCTTGTTTAAGGTTTCTTCTTTCAATAGCTTCTTTACGCATTTTATATTTTAATATTTTACCTGCTGCATTCATTGGGAACGAATCAACGAAATCAACATATCTTGGAACCTTTTGTTTAGCCATATGACTTTTTACAAATTCTTTGATTTCTTCTTCACTAGATTCTTCACCAGGTTTTAATATTACGCAAGCCATTATTTCTTCACCATAATCTTCATCTGGAACACCAATTACTTGAACATCTTCTATTTTTGGATGTGTGTATAAGAAGTCTTCAATTTCTTTTGGATAGATATTCTCCCCACCTCTAATTATCATGTCTTTAATACGACCTGTAATCTTATAATATCCATCAGATGTTCTTCTAGCTAAATCTCCTGTATGTAACCAACCATTTTCATCAATTGCATTAGCTGTTGCTTCAGGCATATTATAATAACCTTTCATAATGTTATATCCTTTTGCTACAAATTCACCATCAACATTATCAGGTAAATCTTCATTTGTCTCAGGATCAACAATTTTACAATCAACAGCGAAAATAGCTTTTCCAACAGTATTAACTCTTTTTTCAATTGAATCCGTAGTTTTACTCATTGTTGTAGCTGGAGATGCTTCAGTTTGTCCATATGTAATACATATTTCACTCATATTCATTTTATCAATTACATCTTCCATTGTTTTTATTGGACATGGTGAACCTGCCATAATTCCTGTTCTCATATTTGAGAAGTCAGTTTTTTCAAAGTTTTCATGACCTAACATTGCAATAAACATTGTTGGAACACCATGGAAACAAGTTATTTTTTCTTGATTTATACAATGAAGACTTTTTCTTGGAGAGAATGCTGTTATTGGAGACATTGTTACTCCATGAGTCACTGAAGCTGTCATTGCAAGAACCATTCCAAAACAGTGGAACATTGGAACTTGAATCATCATTCTATCATTTGTTGATAAATCCATACAATCTCCAATAGCTTTTCCATTATTAACAACATTATAATGAGTTAACATTACTCCTTTTGGGAATCCTGTTGTTCCTGAAGTATATTGCATATTACATACATCATCTTTAGAAACTGTTTGTCTAAGTACATCTACAACAGATTCTGGGACTCTTTTAGCTAGTTCAGGTATCTGATCCCATGAGAAACATCCAGGTTGTTTTGAATCAACAGATATGACATTTTTAAGAGCAGGTAATCTTTCTGATTCTAATTCACCTGGTTTTGAGTCTTTAAGCTCTGGACATATTTCATTTATAATTTCAATATAATTAGAGTCTTTAAATCCATCAATCATTACAAGAGTATGAGTGTCTGATTGTTTAAGAAGGTATTCTGCTTCATGGATTTTATATGCTGTATTTACAGTTACAACAACAGCACCTATTTTTGTAGCTGCCCAGAATGTAAGATACCATTGAGGAACGTTAGTTGCCCAAATAGCTACATGTTGACCTTTTGTTACACCCATTGAAATTAGTGCTCTTGCAAATTCATCAACATCATCTCTAAATTCAGGATAGGTTCTTGTGTAATCTAATTCAGTGTATCTAAAAGCATATTGATCTGGGAATTCTTCACATATCCTATCTAAAACATCTGGGAATGTTTCATCAATTAATGTTTCTTTAGGCCATGGATAATAACCTGTTCCTCTATCATCTATTTGTAATGATTTGTCATCAGCTTTTTTAAATTTATCCATATATGTTGAAAATTGAGGTACAACTATTCCTGCATCTAACATATCACGAGCCCATCTATAAACCCATTCTAAGGATACATATCCATCATAATCAATTGAATTTAACTCATCGAACATATCTTTAATAGGTAAATCTCCATTACCCATCATTTTATAAATAACCTTACCATCTTCCATTATAGAGTCTTTAACATGAGTATATTTAATATAATCTCCAAGATTATTAACAGTAGTTTTAGGTGATTCATTGAAAAACCTATATGGATGATGCATATCCCATAGTGCCTGTACATGTTCACTTCCAATCTCATCTAAAACTTTTTTAAGTCTTTTAGTATCTGCATAAGCACCATTAGTCTCTAAAAGAAGAGTTACATTGTTTTTCTCAGCAATAGGTACAAGTTCTTTTACTATACTAATTACAACTTCATCATCTACTTCTTCTTTAGGACCTGGTTCTCTATCTCCAAGAATACGAATATATTTAGTACCTAACTTTGAAGCTAGTTCTGCATAATCTTTAACTTCAGCTATTACTTCTTCTTTAGTTTCAAGATTATTAGCAATGGCTCCTGATGATAAACAAGGAATTTCAAGATTTAAGTCGTCTAATTTACTTATAGTTTCAGGCAATTGCTCATCTGTAAATGGCTCTGCCTTAACAGAATAAATATCTTCACCTAATCCTCTAATTTCAATTCCATCAAAATTAAAATCTTTTGCCATTGAATAAATATCTTGCCAAGAAAAATCCGGACAAGCTAGTGTTGAAAAACATGTTTTCATTATTAAAACCTCGCTTTCTATAAAATATTTGATTAATATAAATTATTTAAAAATGTTTAAAATAGCTATGCTAAAAAAAACTTTTTATATAAATATTAATAACTAATTATTTATTTTTAAGTTTTTCCATAAGACCAGATTTACGAGCATAATGAAATAAGTAAAGTTGAGTATAACCTGCATAATCTCCAAACTCATCAATTCCAAATTCACGAATTTTAGGAACACTAATATCCTTATTATCAAAAAATAGATGTGAAACTATTCTTTTAATCCAAACATCAGTTGGAAAAGCTTCTTTAAAATTATACCCATATAGTAAAATACAATCAGCTACTTTAGGACCTACACCTGGAACCATCTGAATTACTTCAAATGCCTCATCATAACTCATTTTTGAAATATCATTAAGGTCCATTTCAACTGTAAAAAAGTCACTAGCTTTTTTAATATAACTAGATCTATACCCAAAACCACATGCTTTAAGGTTATTATTACAATCATTAATATCCAAAATATCTTCTGAATAACTAAACTCCTCTTCAAAATCCACAAAACAAGAATTAATAGTATTAATATTTGGGAATGTATAGAAATCACCAGAAGGATAAGAAACTTTCAAACCCCATTTCTCTTTAAGCATTGAAATAGATTTAGTCCATCTAGCAATAGAATTATTAGAACTAGAAATAGAAGATAAAATAGCTTCAAATTTATTTTTACCTATAAATAATCTTAAACCATTACAAAAACTACTAACAGATTTAAGTTTTTCATTACCATCTAAATAGCTATAAAACTTAGCTAAATCAAAATCCAAATCATAAATCCAATATAGTTTATCTAAAATATCCTTTTGAGAAATATCTAGATTTTCACCAAGTGGATATTCATAATCAAAATCAAAAAACTTACCCTCTTGTTTAAGTTTAAATAAAATAGGGCTTCCTTTAATAAAAACAATATCCTTGAAAACACCATCCTCAAGACTCCAAGGTGGTTGAGATGTTTGTCCAGATAGCTGTGTTAAGTCAAGATTAATCTCTTTTTTAATTAACATTTATAATCTCACACTAACTCCATTTTCAAATAAAAACTGTTTTACATCTTGAATTGGATATTCATTAAAATGAAAAATACTAGCAGCTAAAGCAGCACTAGCATCTGATACTTCAAAAGCTTCTAAAATATGTTTAGGTTCACCAACACCACCACTAGCTATAACTGGAATATCAACAGCATCATTAATAGCTTTAGTAAGATCCAAATCATAACCTGCTTTAGTACCATCACCATCCATACTAGTTAGTAGTATTTCACCAGCACCTAAATCCTGACATTTAACTGCCCAATCAATAGCATCAATACCTGTAAACTCACGGCCACCATAAATACTACAATCAAACCAGCAAAAACCTTTATCTGTTTCAATAACATTTTTATCTGGAGCTTCACTAGGTGAGCCAACATATCTTCTTTTAGCATCAATACCAATTACAACAGCCTGAGAACCAACAACCTTAGAAGCGTCAGTTAAAAGTTGAGGGTTTTTAATAGCTGCAGTGTTTGTAGAGCACTTATCAGCTCCTGCTTTAAGCATATCAATATAATTATCAACTTTTCTTATTCCTCCACCTACACAAATAGGAATAAAAACATTTTCAGTTAATCTTTTAATAACATCAGCCATTGTTTGTCTACGTTCATAAGAAGCAGTAATGTCTAAAATAACAATTTCATCTGCTCCTTCTTCATAATAACGAGTAGCCAAATCAACAGGATTACCTGCATATTTAATTTCTTTAAATTCGACACCTTTTACAACTCTTCCTTCTGGAACCTGTAAATCGCAATCTAAACAAGGAATAATTCTTTTAGTTAACATTATATTGCCTAAAATAATTTAATAAAAAAAAAGTTAAGTTAGAATTTTTTTAATTCTAAGCTGAAAATCTTAATACAAAACAGAAAATAGCTAAAATGACTGTTATAACTACTACATGTTCTGGGGAAAGTTTTGGGCCTACACTTTCTTCATCAAAGTACCTTACTAAACCAGCACCAGTTTGAGGCATACTTAATTTATTATCTTTTTTCGCCATAATATCTCCCTTTTAATTTATTAGATAAAAATCGATTGTAAATATTTATAAATTTCTTAATATATAAAGTTGGTCATTAAATTGAGAATTTTTTTATAATGCTATCTATAGATATGAATGTTTAAAGGAATTTAATAAAATAGATAAAATAAAGGCTTAAAAATTTCACTTAAAAAATAGCTAACTTTAAAATATATAAAATTTTATAATATACGAATGATAAAATAGTAATTATGAAAAGAAAGCTAATTTTAATAATAACATTAATTTTATTCTTTGGAGCTATATCATCAGTAAGTGCAAACGATGATTTAAGCACTACTAATGGTACATTCGAAGATTTAAATAAATTAATACAATCTAATGATGAATTGTACTTAAATAATACGAACTACATTCAAAATAATGCTTCTTATGGAGCTATAA
>JABUVA010000033.1:5351-7432 GCA_021442885.1 Methanobrevibacter sp.
GATACAAAATATGGGTCAATATTCAATTTTGGAAATCTAACATTAATTAATTCCACCTTTGAAAACAACATAGGTTTTTGTGGAAATGATATTACAAATGTAAACATTTTAAAAGTGGAAAATTGTAAATTCACAACTAAAAATGGAACATGGGGTTCAATTTACATAGAAATGGGAAAAGTAGATATTAAAAACTCTAATTTTACAGATATAGAATCTAAATATTCATCAGGAATAGATTATCGGGCTATATCAAATAATAGTTCACTTAGTATTTTAAATTGTATTTTTGAAAATACAACATCAAGTGTTACAGCAGGAGCTATTGGCCTTAAAAATACAGTGAATGTTTTAATAAAAGATACTGTTTTTAAAAATACCAAATCTGCAAAAAATGCAGGAACAATATTTGCAGATAATGTAGGTAATTTAATTATTGAGAATTGTTCATTTATAAATGGGTCATCTGATTTTGGTGGTGCACTTGTTCTATTAAGCACTAATGTTAAAATAGTAAACAGTACTTTTGCAAATAACAGTGCAAATTACAATGGAGGGGGAATATATACCTCTTGGACAAATATGACTATAGTGAACTCTAGTTTCAACTCAAATAAAGGAACCGTAGATTCAAATGGAGGAGCAATATATTCAGATTATTCAAATTTTAAAATAAAAAACTCTAATTTTATTAACAATCAAGTAACTGAATATGGAAGTGGAATATGTCTCCATCAAAGTAATATGACCCTTACAAATTCTGAATTTAGAGAAAATAAAGGGAAAAATAAATCATTAATCTATTCTGTATTTAGTGGTAATATTACATTAAACAATAATACCTACGATGGAGGTAGTATTTCACTAAATAACACTTTTTATATAAATGATATTCCAGATGAAGCTTCTAAAATAACTCTTGTAAATAACACAATAATCGTGGAAAATCTACCTTCCAAATTCGATTTACGTGATTACGGATGGGTAGGGCCAATTGAAAACCAAGGATTTATGGGTGCTTGTTGGGCCTTTACAACATTAGGGTCACTTGAATCTGCATTATTAAAAGCAACAGGTATACAATACAATCTTTCAGAAAACAATCTTCAAGATTTAATGATAAAATACTCAAACATGGGTTTTATCTACAGTGAAGAAGAAGGAGCACCAATTATAGCTTTAACTTATCTAGTTTCATGGATAGGGCCAGTTGATGAGGATGAAGATAAATATGATGAACTTGGAAAAATTTCACCAGTGTTGGACAGTAATATACACATACAAAATGCAGTTTTAGTAAAACCTTATGGTAAAACCATGGATATTGATCTAATTAAAAGAAGCCTCATTGAATATGGTGCGGTAACATATACATTATTTTGGGATTATGCCTATTTTAATTTAAATACAAGTGCATATTATGATAATAGTACAGAAAAGGTTAATCATGATGTGATAATTGTAGGTTGGGATGATAATTACAGTAAAGACAACTTTAACATAGCACCTCCTGGAGATGGAGCATTTATAATGAAAAATAGTATGGGAGAAGAATGGGGAGATAAAGGCTACTTCTACCTATCCTACTATAGCAATATAGGCGGTAATTATGAATTTGCTTTTAAAATAACAAATGAAACATATAACATTAATTACCAACATGGGCTAGGTGGATATGTTGATCTTGATAAATTTCCATACTATGCCAGCGAGTTTACATCAATAGGAAATGACTTAATTGCTGCATTTGGAACCTTCTTTAACCAAACAACAAATTATAAAGTTAAACTCTATATAAATAATATATTAGAATACGAACAAGAAGGTGAAAACGAATTTGCAGGATACAACACCATACACCTAAATGAAAAAATACCAGTCAAAAAAGGAGACATAATAAGAATAGAAGTAAAACAACTAAACACCCCAGTAACTAATAATAGTAGAGAAGTTCTTGAAGAAAATGTTGCTTTTATAAGTGAAGATGGTAAAAACTGGATTGATGCATCCAAAAACCAAAGTCAAGGAATACCATTAATAAAAGTTTATACAGAAGCTACAAACCTAATGACTGAAAATAT
>JABUVA010000033.1:9504-13832 GCA_021442885.1 Methanobrevibacter sp.
TCATCACCAATCATTCTGTTTAATTCTTTTTTAATGGATTCAGCATTTAAATCTAATTTATCAGAAATTTCATCATCTTTCTTTTGTATTTCTTTATTAATCGAACTTCCAACAGAAAATGTGTCAAATTCCAATCCTAAATAATCTATTTTATTGTAGATTTTCTCAAAAAGTGATTGGTCAACTTTTTCAAAAATGTTTTCACATATAACACAGTCTTTTTCAGTTAAATCAATAGCTAGAATATCAATTATTTCATCAGCTATTTTTAAATTGTCATTTTCTTTTGTTAGATTTGATAATTTTCGTCCAAGACAATGTTTACATATGTTTCCATTTGTTAGGTCTATAAGCTCTTTGGCTTTTGTAATTACTAGTTGATCCATATTATCAAAACTATTTCATAAATTGACTCATCACACGGTTCATTCCACCGCCACCTAATCTTCCACGTCTTCCCATTCCTTTCATAGCTTTTTTGGTGTTGTTATAATATTTAAGAAGATCTTTAACATCAGATTCATTTACACCTGCACCTCTAGCTATTCTTCGAACACGAGATTGTTTAATGATTTTAGGATTTAACATTTCTTCTTCTGTCATTGAAGACATCATAACTTTATAAGTATCAATTTTATCTTCAGTCATTTTAGATGCTTCTTTTGGGATTTTTCCACCTAAACCTGGAATCATATTTAGGACTTGTTGCATAGGACCCATTTTATTCATCATTTCAAACTGGTTTTTTACATCCATTAATGTAAATTTACCGCTCATCATGTTATTCATAGTTTGCTCAGCAATATCTTCATCAATGTTTTCTTCTGCCTTTTCAATTAAACTCTGAATATCCCCCATTCCAAGTAGTCTTGAAATAAATCTTTCAGGGTCAAATAATTCAAAATCATCAATTCTCTCACCAGTACCGATGAATTTAATAGGAGCACCAGTTTCTGCAACAGCAGATAATGCCCCACCTCCTTTTGCAGAACCATCAAGTTTTGTTAGTATAATTGAACCAATGTCAGTTGCTTGTGAAAATGCTTTAGCTTGTTCTCCTGCTTGTTGACCAATAGTACCATCAATTACAAGCATTGCTTCAGTAGGTTCAATAATATTATCTAATTCATCCATCTCAGCAATTAAGTCTGATTCTTCTTTATGTCTTCCAGCAGTATCGAAAATAATAATTTTCTTATTTTTAAATTCTTTTAAACCTTTTTCTGCTAAATCTAAAGCATCTTTATTGTTAGGATCCCCATATAATGGTATTTGCATTTCTTCTGTTAGTTGTCTTAATTGTTCATATGCAGCTGGTCTCCATGTGTCAGTACAGACAACTGCAGGGTTGAAACCTTTCTTTTGAAGATATCTACACATTTTACCAATGGTTGTGGTTTTACCACTTCCCTGAAGACCTAAAAGTAAAATTTTATAAGGTTTTTTATCTATATTTAATCCAACAGCTTCCTTTCCAAGGAGATTTACCATTTCTTCATAAATAATAGTTATAACATATTCTCTTGGAGTGATTCCTTTTGGTGGTTCTTCATTAAGAGCCCTATCTTCAATTTTTTTTGATAAATCTAATACTAATGCTATATTAACGTCGGATTGTATTAAAGCACGTTGAATTTCTTTAACAACTTCTTTAATAGTCTTTTTATCGATAACAGACATTCCAACTAATTTTTTCATTGTATTAGTAAGATTTTCACCTAAACTTCCTAGCATGTTATCACGTGAATTAATGTTAATTAGAAAAATTATATAATTATAAATTAATATATTTATATTATTAACTTTAATTATTTTTGGTGTGAAAATGTTAGAAAAGGTAAAAGAATCATTAATAAAATCTCCCATTGTTAAAAAAGGAGAATATAATTATTTTGTAAACCCCATAAGTGATGGAGTTCCTGCAATGGAACCTGATATATTAAATGAATTAACAGATGTGATAATAAATAACTTAGATTTGAATGTTGATAAAATAGTCGCAGTTGAAGCTATGGGGATACATCTAGCAACAGCATTATCACTAGCTACTGGAATCCCATTTGTAGTAATAAGAAAAAGACAATACGGACTTCCAAATGAAAAAGAAGTCTACCAACAAACAGGATACGGATCCTCAAATCTATATATTAATGATTTAAAAGCTGGAGAGAAAATAGCTCTAATTGATGATGTTGTAAGTACAGGAGGAACATTAATTTCATTATTAAATGCATTAGATGATATTGGTGTTGATGTTGAAGATATAATTGTTATCCTTGATAAAGCTGATGGAAAAAACATTGTTGAAAAAGAAACTGGAAAATCAATATTTGCAATTGTAAAATTAGATGTTGTAGATGGAAAAGTAGCTATTGAATCAACTGTTGTAGATTAAAATGTCATTATATAACATGGATTTAGAAAGAGTTATTCAAAAAATTAACTCAAGAGATGCTAGAGTTGTAGGTCTTCAATTTCCAGAAGGCCTTAAAATGCAAGCAACACAAATAGCTAAAATAATTGAAAACAATACAGAAGCAACAGTTATAATATCAGCAGACCCTTGTTTTGGAGCCTGTGATGTTACAGATAAAAAAATGGAAGAATTTGTAGATTTAATAATACATTACGGACATACTGCTCTTCCTTTAAAATATAAAGTTCCAGTTTATTTTGTAGAAGCGTTTTCAAATATAGATATAAAACCAATTCTTAAAAATTCATTAGATAAACTTAAAGACTACTCAAAAATAGCTTTAGTAACTACAACACAACATTTACATCTTTTAAACGAAGTTAAAGACTATCTAGAAGATGCAGGAAAAGAAGTTGTTCTTGGATCTTCTAAAAATACTCGTAAAGGTCAAGTATTAGGTTGTAATTTTTCCTCAATTAAAGGACTTGATGCTGAGATTTACTTATTTATTGGAAGTGGAAGTTTCCACCCCTTAGGAATACATCTATTTACAAAAGAAAAAGTATTATCACTTGACCCATATAATAATGAAATAAAAGAAATGGATGAATTTGCTGATAGAATTCTTAGAATTAGATTTGCAAGAATAACCAAAGCAAGAACTGCTAAAAAATGGGGAATAATAGTTTCATCTAAAGAAGGACAATACAGAATGAAACTAGCAAAAGATATTAAAAAACAGCTTGAAGATGAAAATATGGAAGCATATATTCTCCTATTAGATAACATAAATCCAGATTTACTCCTTCCATATATGGATTTAGATGCATTTATTATAACTGCTTGTCCTAGGATAGCTATTGATGATTCTCAAATGTATAAAAAACCAGTACTAACCCCTAAAGAATTAGAAATAGTATTAAATAAAAGAAAATGGGAGAATTATCAGCTTGATGAAATATTATTTCATGACCGTTATCAATAAATAATTATATATAGAAATATAGACAAAATTATAATATTAAATTAAAATTCCTTATTTTGGTGATTAAGTATGAAAATTGAAAATGGAGAATTTGTTATGCCTGGCGATAAACTTGGAATTATCGAACAATATTTGCCAGGTGATGGAACCTATGAAAATGAAGGCGATATTGAATCAACAGTGCTTGGAAATGTAATTATAAATCCAAAAATGAAAACTATCTCCGTTAAACCAAAATCAGGAAGTCCAGCTACTTTAGAAGTTGGAGATAGAATCTATGGCCAAATTACAGATATAAAACCACAGAGAGTTAATGTAAAAATAGACAGATTAGAAAAAACAAAAAGAGATTTAGCTCTCCCATATATGGGCTCTATACACATATCTAAAGTAAAAAATGGATATTTAGATAAAATTTCAGATGCTGTAAGAATTGGAGATATTATAAAAGCTGAAGTTGTTAAGATAACTGGAGATAATGTTGATTTAAGTACTGTTGAAGAAGATTGTGGTGTTGTAAAAGCAATGTGCACACGTTGCAGAGAGTATATGACCACTACTGGAAAAAAAAGTGAACTTCAATGTAAAAGATGTAATAAAAAAGAAAAAAGAAAAATTTCAAATGAATATGTGAACATATAGGGAATTGATAAGATGAATGATGAAGAAATTGAAATTGAAGAAACTAACATTGAAATTATCGAAGATAAAACATTAGAACTTACCTTTATTGTTCATGATGAAAGTCATGGCATATGTAATGCACTTAGACATAATCTAATGAAAAACCCTGATGTAGAATATGCTGTTTATAACATTGATCACCCCCTAACTGGAGAACCAGAAATGACAATAAAAACAAAAAGGGGAAAAAGACCAAGACAAGCTTTAAAACAAGCTGCAGAAGAAGTTTTAACTGAATCAAAT
>JABUVA010000033.1:15283-17293 GCA_021442885.1 Methanobrevibacter sp.
AAATTAACATCAATTAAATTTCCTTTTAACAATACATTTGACAAAATGAAAGATATTGATGAAGAAAATACCAAATCACCAAAATCAAATAAAAAAGATATAATAGAGCAAAAACCTCTTGCTAATGACCATAAAAAAGTTAAAAAAATTGGTGAATTTGATATAAGCAATATTAAAGAAAAAATTGATAATGTAAATTCAAAAATAGATGAAGAAAAACCTAAAAAGAAAATTCACCCAAAAAATAAAAGTTCCACTGAAACTAATGAAGAAATATCTGGTGAAGAACCTCAACTCACTGAAGAAGAAAAAGAGTATGAAAAAGCAAAACTTGACACTGAATCTATTGATGATATTTTTGCTGATATAAAAGAAATAGAAGATGTTTCTGTAATAAATATTGATTCTAAAGAAAAAGAATAATTCTTATTAATTTTTAAACGTGGGCCTGTGGTCTAGTCTGGAATGACGTAGGACTTCGGATCCTAAGATCGGGGGTTCAAATCCCTCCAGGTCCGTTTGAATAGCTTATTTTAATCTAACAACCGCTTCTTTAAAGAAGTCAGGAACAAGAGATTTATAAAGAGGACTTTTAAATAGAAGATTTATATCACTATCTAAAATATATGTATAACAAGAGTCATCTTCAGCACGCATTCCACGACCATATGCCTGCATTAAAGTCATAACAGTTTTATAAGCATACCAACGTTTATCTCTCTTTTGACGCATATTTACTTGTAAATCTCCAAGATATGGGAAAGGAATTTTATAAATTATTTGGAATCTACATTTATCATATGGTAAATCAACACCTTCACTCATTGAAGGAGAAACTAGAACTAGAGGATTTTCATCTTCTTCAAAATACTTTAATACAGCTTCCCTATTATGAGAGGTATGTGAGATTAAACGTGAATTATTGATGTGGTTATTAATGTATTGTTGACACTTATAGCTATTTGTATGAATAAGACCTTTATCATATCTATGTTTCTTAAGAATTTTCTCTAAAATTGGAATAGTTTTAGGAGCAGTATTTTTAATTCTATTTTTAGACATTTTACCTGCTAAATCTAGAATTATAGGTCTTTTTTCACGTTCAAAAGGACTGTCAACATGTATATGATAAATATCGTTGGAATTTATTCCTAACCATTTTGCAAATAATTTATCAGATAAAATTGTAGCACTCATGAAAATAACAACATCCCCATATTTTAAAAGATTATTATTTGCATAATGATGAACTTTTAAAGGTTTAAAAGATACACTCTCTTCAGTTGTATCAATAGCCCAATTTCTAGGTTCTTCTCTAAGATTATCTGCAAGATTATTAAGTTTTCTAATTGTAAATTCTATTTTATCTGCTTTATCAGACCGCATGTCTGCAGTATCAATATCTTCATAATGGTCTGCAATAGCTTCAAGTTCCATAATCCAATCTTCAGTCTCCCCATCAGTTAGTGTTTCTTTAGCAATGACTCTTTTAATATCTTTTTCTAGTTTATAATTGTATAAATTAACTTCTAAAGAATTCATTAACTTATTTTCAATATTATGGGCCTCATCAAGAATTAATAATGATCTTTTTCTAAAATGCTTTACATAATTTAACTCTGCTAAAGCATAATCATAATTCATTATTGTAATTGGAGAATTAATTGCATTAGCTTTTTGCTCCCAGTAATGACAATGATCACTAGATTGGTAAAAAACAGAACCTGCATTAGTATCAAAAGCTAATTCACCATCTAAAGTTGGATTTTTACTAATACCATAGGGACATGTAAATTTAGATGATCTTGGTGTAGTTCTACAAGTTCCAACATCACATGTAGAATCTAGTTGGTCAGATAAACAACCAAAATTACTTCTTCCTTTTACTAATGGAAATTCAAACTCATTAGAATATTGATGTTGAAGCTGTTTAGTCATAGTTAAAATATAAGCAGATTCATAAAGCTGGGCAAGAGTAGTAGCAATTGCAGACTTTCCAGTTCCTGTTCC
>JABUVA010000033.1:18055-21252 GCA_021442885.1 Methanobrevibacter sp.
CATTAGATGATGAATCAATAGCATCAACTCTTGGAAGAGTAGAAAAAGCATTAAAAGATGATTACGAGGTTGAAATAATTTCAGATTTTTTGTGTAGGCGGGGAACACTAATTGGAATTGGTGTAGGCCCCGGAGATACAGAATTATTAACTTTAAAAGCAGCTAAATTACTAGAAGAAATACAAGTAATCTGCTCTCCAAAATCATCAAAGGATAAAGAAAGTATAGCATTATCAATTGTTGATCCAATAATACGTGAAAGAGAAGATTATGATGAATTAACAATATTAGAACCACTTTTCCCAATGATTGAGAATAAAAAAAAGTTAGAAAAATATTGGGATGATGCATCACAAGCAATAGCTGACTATCTAAACAAAGGAATAGATGTTGCATTTATTACTTTAGGAGATCCTTCAATCTTTTCAACATTCTCATATGTTCAAAAAAGGCTTAAAGATAATTACACTGTTAAGGTAATTCCTGGAATTACTTCTTTTACAGCATGTGCATCAGCATGTGACATTCCACTTGTAGAAAAGAATCAAGTATTAACTGTTGTTCCAAAAATTGATGATAGATTAGAAGATATAATGAGCTATAGTGATTCAATTGTTCTTATGAAAACTTCTAGAAATCCTGAAGAATTAGAAAAGCTTATTGAATCTAAAAATAAAGAAAAAATAATCTATTCAGTGGAAAATTGTACTCGTGATGAAGAAAAAGTTATTGAAGGTTTTTCAAAAGATAAACCTTATCTAACAACAACTCTTGTGAAATTTATAGATTAAACTTTTTAATTACCTAACGCTTCGATTTCAAATGTACACATACCATCCCCCATTGTGTAACATTTGATTTCAGAAACTTTAACTGGCATGTTGAAATAACAACGGAATAATGCTTCAAAGATTCCAGAATCTAAATAACAAGCAGGCTTACCAGTTTTAGGCAATTCTTTACATTCAAAACAGTCAGTTGTTGAAATTTTTATAATTTGACCTAAATCTGCATCTAATTTTCCAAGGGATTTTCTTTGCCAATATTGTGAAATATTATATAAAAATTCATCTAAATCTTCAGCATATAATTTATCGAATAAATTTTCTCCAATAATTCTTCCAGTATTATATAAAATAGGGTCAATATTTATTCCTTCTTTAATTAACATTGCCCTAAATGTTTGAAATAATAAAGTGGAAAAGGGTTCATCGTTCTCTATTAATTCCTTTACTAGAAAATCCATACTTTTGTCTTTAATATTATTTTCATTAGGAGCTGTAACAGATCCTAAATATTTAGAATTTAAATAAAAAATTTTTTTCCTATTATCATTTGAATGTACCCTGTAAGAAATAATATTTTGTTCTCTTAAAGCTTTTAAATGAACTGAAATTGTAGATTTAGATTTACCAGTATTTTTAACAATTTCATCAAATTCCATATCACTATTTCTTAACATTTCCAATATTGTTAATTTAACTGGACTTTTAATAACATTAATTCCTACATCTTGTTCATTATTAGAAAAAATTTGTATTGGTTTAAAATTTTTAATAAATATCACCCTTATCTTAAATTATTATAGTATTTATTATATGTTTATTAAATATTTATCTAATTATAAGGTAAATAATTCTTATTTTTTAATAAAGATATTGTATAAAAAATCAATATTTAAAAAATAAATTAATCAATATTAAAATTAAAAAGATAAAATATCATTTCTATTTAAAACAAACAGGTAAAATAAACAGTTCGTATAAAACAAAATTATATAGTTCCCCTATTCATTATTCCACAATGCAATTGAATAAAAAACTAAATATGAAATAAAAATTAAACAATTAATAAAGGTCTTAAAAATGCTAGAACAAATGACAAAAGCTAGGGCATATGCTTATTTAACAGGAATTTTCTGTGCATTAATTATTGCATCAAATATTTTAGGAACAAAAACCTTGAAAATTGAATTTATAATGTTGCCCTGTTCCATTCTAATATTTCCAATATTATTTATTGTAAATGATATTTTATCTGAGATTTACGGATATGAAATGGCCAAAAATGTTATTTTTCTAGGTCTTATTTTAAATGTTGTGGTAATTATCATTTATGCGATTGCAATAATGCTTCCTTCAGACAGTCCAGATGCAGAAGCGTTTTCAACGGTTTTATCAACCACACCAAGATTATTTATAGCTGGGTTCCTATCTTACTTGCTAGGTAATCTTGTCAATTCCAAAATACTGGTTAAATTAAAAGAAAAGTACAATGAATATTTATTTGTCCGCTGTATTGCTAGCACAGCTGTAGGAGAGGCAGTAGATTCTATTATATTTATTACAATTGCATTCATAGGTGTTTTTCCAACCAGCCTAATTATAACCATGATTTGCTGTCAGGTAGTGTTTAAAGTTCTCTATGAAATTATCGCATACCCCATAACAAGAAAAATAATCATTAATATCAGAAACTTGGATGACGGTGAGCTAAAAAACATTAATTAAATAGAGAGAAAACTGCAACGAATATCTTAAATAATATCTTTTTAAAATACATTTTAAAGAATTACCATTTACTATTAATGATATACATTGATAATATATCACCAATACCAATTAAATGCCATAATATGAAATTAGGAAATTAAAATAAAAACAGTTTGTATAAAACAAACTTATATATATGAGCAAATACTAAAGAATTTTAACAATTTTAATAATTGTTAATAAAAAAATAATAGGTTATATGATGAAAGCTAACGCACAAAAAATAGGTGAAGGTGTATACTGGATTGGTGTTCTTGACTGGGATTTAAGAAGCTACCACGGATACACTTTAGATGGAACAACATATAATGCGTACATCATTTTTGGAGAAAACCATGTAGCATTAATCGACAATGCATACCCTGGTAAAACCGCTGAAATGATGGCTCGTATTGAAGATGCCTTTGCACAAGAAGGTAGAGATGAAGTAAAAGTTGATTATATTATTCAAAACCATGTTGAATTAGATCACAGTGGTGTTCTTGTAGATTTACATAAAAGATTCCCTGAAGCACCAATTTACTGTTCAGAAATTGCAGTTGATGGTCTTATAAATCATTTCCCTGCACTTAAAAATGCTGACTTTATTACTGTCGGAACTGGAGATACCTTAGAATTTGATGGTAGAACATTAGCATTCTTAGA
>JABUVA010000033.1:21267-32939 GCA_021442885.1 Methanobrevibacter sp.
TGGCCAGACAGTATGTTTACATTACTTGTAGAAGATGGAATTTTATTCCCTAATGATGCATTTGGTCAACACTTATGTTTCAACAAGAGATTTGACACAGACATTCCAGAATATGTTTTAATGGATGCAACTAAAAAGTTCTATGCTAATTTAATTACCCCACTTTCAAAATTAGTTCTTAAAAAGTTCCAAGAAGTAATTGATCTTGGTTTACTTGAAGGAATTAAAATGATTGCACCATCCCATGGTCAAATTTGGACTGACCCAATGAAAGTAATTGATGCTTACACAAAATGGGCAACTGGTGAATGTGAAGATAAAATTACAATTATTTATGATACTATGCACTATTCAACCCAAGCTATGGCTCATGAAATAGCTGAAGGAATAATAGCTGAAGGTTACGATGTAGAAATGTTCTTCTTACATGAAGATGAAAGAAGTGAAATCGTAAAAAGTATTTTAACTAGTAAAGGAATAGCTATAGGTGATCCTACAATTAATGATATGCCATTCCCAAGTGTTGGAGATATTTTATTATACTTAAAAGGTCTTAGATTTGATAGAACTGGTATTGAAAGAAAAGCTGTCACATTCGGTTCTATGGGTGGAAAAGGAGGTTCTCCTGAAATACTCGCAAAATATCTTGACGGTTGTGGATTCAGTGTAATTGACAGTCAAGAAATAAAATATAGACCTAACGATAATGACAATACAACTAGTTTTGAGTTAGGTAAAAAATTAGTTGAAGCATGTAAAAAATTATGAATAAATTAATATAAATGATTGATAAAAATAATACTAATGGAGGTTAAAAAAATGATTAAATACGAACACAAAATCGGAACCACCAAAGGAACTGAAGTAGAAAAAGATGTACAAAATAATTTTATGGGAGAAACCCAAGAAGTAGGTATGTACCTTGCAATGTCTAGACAAGCTTCTAGAGCAGGTTACGGAGAATTAGCTGAAGTATTTAAAAGATTAGCTTGGGAAGAAGCAGAACATGCTGCAAGATTCTGTGAAATGAACGCAATTATCGGAGATGACCTTAAAGCAAACATTGAAATGATGTTAGAAGGCGAAAAAATGGCAAACGCTGAAAAAAGAGCTGCTGCTGAAGTCGCTGGAAAAGAAGGTCTCGAAGATGCTGAAACTTTCTTTATGGAAAGTTCAAAAGACGAAGGCCGTCACTACAAAATCTTAGAAGGAATCTTAGAAAGATACTTCTAAATAAAATTAATAAGAAAGAATTTTCTTTCTTTAACTTTTTTTTATTATAAAAAACTAAATATAATACTTGCAATTATAATAATAGCTAAAACAATAGATACTGCTCTTACAATTGGCTTGTATGTTTCTTCTCTTAATTTATAGCTTAATAGAATCTCAAACATATGTCCTCCATCAAATGGTTTAATTGGAAGTAAGTTAAATAAACCAATTCCTAAGTTTAGTATAAAAATCCATTGGAATATTTCTAATATTGAGAACCAAACCCATGGAAGATAGTCTCCCCATACAGATTTAACATCATCTTTTATTACATAATGTTTAGATGTTTGAATTCCTATAAATCCTCTTGAATCGTTAGATGGATTTTTAGCTAGTTGTATAGTATATGTTCCTTGATCCGTCGTAATCGTCATATTTTGATTAGGAGTTGAATTTGCAACTAAATTTAAATATCCATTAGATGAACCAACAGATTGATTATCTATTGATTCTATTATCATTCCATCTTTTAATACATTATCAGCAGGTGAGCCCTCAATAACTCTAGATATTTCAATTCCATCTTCAGAAAAGTCGTTAGGTATTACAAATGTTGAAATAGCTGAAACTACTAAAATTGCAACAACTGCAAGTACAATATTTGCCATTGATCCTGCTGTGTAAACTCTTAAACGTGACAATCTACTTGATTTTTTTAATTCATCTTCATTAGGCTCTACAAATGCTCCAGGCAATATTAAAAAAAGTAGTAATCCTATTGATTCAATTTTTATTCCTTCAACTCTTGATAAGATACCATGTGAGAATTCATGTATTATTATAACAGTTGCAAGAGCTATAAACCCTGGTAAAAAGGGAACATAGATAGTAGAACCTGGCATATCAACTCCTGGAAGTACAACTGAGACTTGAGGAGCTTCAATAATAGTTGTTAGGGATTGAAGTATCGTATATGTTATATAAATCATAGCTCCATAACAAATGATTAATGCTACATTCATAAACCATTTCCAAAACTTAGGAGAAAGATTAGCCATTCTATTTATAAATCCTCTAAGTCTTTTTGTTTTCCACATGATAAGTGGAAATTCTATTTCAAATCCATAGTTTGAAAGTTTACTTTTAAAACATAAAGCCAATATCCAGATAAGGATGAAAGCTATCAAATAATAATAAATCCCATTCATTAAAATACAACCTTCCCTACCAAATCATAGAATCGAAGAAGACAACATCAACTATATCGTCCTTTTGATATCCTTCATCATTTTCGTCTATTATGATATAGCTATTAGCCTCTACCATTGACCTAATTATACCAGAACCCCTATTTAACACATGAGTAGAATTAACATCATCAGAAACAGTTCTAATAAAATCGGTTCTACCAAGCTGTGATGGGATTTTAAGCTGAGAAATTCTCTCAACCACATGATAGTCAAACTTACGACCTTGCATTTCAAATAAATACTTACGTGCAAACATATCAAATTGAGTCATTGCAGCAACAGGTTGACCTGATAATGCAAAAACAATAGAACCATTAACAATACCTGCACCAAAAGGTTTACCTGGCCTTATTGAAACACCATGACATAAAAGTTCTCCTAAATCTTCAACAACATCAAGAACAACATCACCTTTTGAAAGTGCAGTTCCACCAGTGGTTATAATAACATCATATTCTTTAGATGCCTCATCAATAGCATTTTTAACATCATCAAAAGTATCATAAGCTCTTCCAATACTAACATTAGCACCACAATCTTCAACCATAGAAGAAATTGTAAATTGATTAGAATTTATAATTTGAGCAGAATTTAAAGGTTCTTTTGTTGGATCAACCAATTCATTACCAGTTATAATAACTTTAACATTAGGTTTTTTATAGACTTCAACTTCACTATAACCTGCAGAAGCTATTAACCCCATTTCCTGATATCTAATAAAAGTGTTTTGTTTTAAAACAACATCCCCTTTTTTAATATCCTCAGCTTTAGGACTTATATTCTCACCAGGAGTAACTTGAGAGGTAATTGTAACTTCATCATCTTCAACAGTTGTATATTCCTTCATTAAAACAGCATCTGCCCCTTTAGGAATTGGAGCACCAGTAGCAATTATAATAGCTTCATTTTCACCAACTGTTTTATTAGATTCAGACCCTGCTCCAATTGCATCAATTATTTTAAGATTTTTTGGGAGAGAATTAGATGCTCCAAAAGTATCTTTAGCATTTAATGCAAAACCATCCATAGCAGATTTATCAAAAGGAGGAGAATCATGGAAAGATAAAATATCTTTTGCCAAAACTCTCTTATGGGCTTCTTTAATAGGAATAATTTCAGTCCCATTAATTTTTTGATGAGCATATATTTTCTCACGTGCCTCATCAATTGAATCTAATTTTGATAAAAACATTTAAAAACCTCAGTATGCCATATATCTCTCTAAAACACCATGATATGCATCATCTAATTTTTTAACAGNGTTAATGTTTTCTGATAATTTTAATGAATCGCCTTTAACTTCCCCAATAATAGCAACAGGTACATCAATTTGTGATATAATTTCATCAACTGCATCTGCTTTTACAGTTATAATATATCTTCCATGAGATTCACTGTAGAGAAGTTCTGGAACATCTAATTCATCATTTGTTGGAATAGCTGTTATATCCACTTCACAGCCTAATCCTGATTTTAATGCCATCTCTGAAAGTGCAATAAGAATTCCTCCAGCAGATACATCATGAATAGCTGTTATATTTTTATTAATATCTTTATCAACTAAATCTAATACAGTTTTACCATTAGCTACTTCTTCATCAACTCTTATTCTAGGAGCCATTCCTTCTTCAATATTATAAATAGTTCTTAAGTATTCAGAACCACCTAATTCATCATAGGTTTCTCCAATAATAAGTATTTTATCTCCATCATTTTTGAAATCCATTGTTCTTATGTTTTCAATGTTTTCAACACCAATAACACCAACAGCAGGTGTTGGATTAATCTTAACTCCTTCAGTTTCATTGTAAAAACTTACATTTCCACTAATAACAGGAGCTTTAAAAGCATCAGCTACTGCAGACATTCCTTCTATACAACTTTTGAACTGCCATAATAATTCTGGTTTTTCAGGATTTCCAAAATTAAGACAATCTACAACAGCATAAGGTGTTGCACCCATTGAAATTACATTACGAATAGATTCTGCAACAGAACCTGCTCCACCATGATATGGAGATAATTTAGTGTGGATTGTATTAGAATCAGTTGTAAGTGCAATAGCTATTTCATCATCAATTCTTAAAACAGCTGCATCATCACCAGGTTTTACAACAGTTCTTACTTGAACTTCATGGTCGTATTGTTTAAATACCCATTCTTTACTTGCAATATTAGGTGAAGATAATATTTTTATTAATGATTCTTCTAAATCAATATGGTCAACTTCTATTTTATCCATATTTTCAGGAATTTCTTCAATATCTCTATTTAATGATGGTGGATCAGCTAAAAGTATTGTTGGAAGGTTAGCTAGTTCTTCTCCTTCATCAATAATAACCATATTATTTCCTTCAGTTACCTCACCAATTACTTTAGATACTATTTCATGTTTATTACATATTTCAGTAGCTTTTTCAACATCTTTAGGATTTATTACAAAGACCATTCTTTCTTGTGATTCAGAAAGCATAATTTCATATGGAGTCATTCCTTCTTCTCTTAATGGAATAGATCTTAAATCTACTTTAGCTCCATTATCAGATGAATCTACAAGTTCAGATATACAACAAGTTAGGCCTCCACCACCTAAATCTTTAACACCACTTACATCAATTTCATCTAGAATCTCTAATGATGCTTCAAGAACTCTTTTTTTAGTAAATGGGTCAGCTACCTGTACTGCTGGACGGTCTTCAGTTTCACTGTCTGAGGTTAATTCTTCTGATGCAAATGTAACACCATGAATTCCATCACGTCCTGTAGTTCCACCCATTAAAAAGAACACATCTCCAACATTAGGAGCAATTCCTCTTACGATTTTATCCTTTTCAACAAGTCCTACACACATAACATTTACAAGAGGATTAGTTCTAAAAGATTCATCAAATTCAACTTCACCAGCAACAGTAGGAACTCCTACTCTATTACCATAGTCAGAAATTCCTTTAACAACATGTTCAAATAGATATCTTGATTTTTCATCATCTAATGGTCCAAAACGAAGAGAATCAAGTAAAGCTATAGGCATTGCACCCATAGAAATAATATCTCTTAAAATTCCACCAATACCTGTTCCAGCTCCTCCATATGGTTCAATAGCTGAAGGGTGATTATGACTTTCCATTCCTACAGCTAATGCATATTTATCAGTAACAGATACAAGTCCTGCATCGTCACCTGGACCTAATATAATATTTTCTCCTTCAGTTGGAAAAGTTCTAAGTATTGGCCTACTACTTTTATAAGAACAATGTTCTGAAAACATTACATCTAACATTCCCTCTTCTAAGGAGTTCATTTTTCTTTTAAGAATTCCTTCAATATATTCAATTTCAGAATCTTCTAAAACCATTTTAAAACACCCCTATAGTTTGATTACATGTATACAAACTTCTTCATCTTCAATATCCCAATTTTTAGTATAGTGGTTTGGATCATCATTTTTAGTTAAATCACAACTTCCACAGTCTTCAATATCTGAAACAACTAAAGTACGTGCCCTAACCTCATTCATTATAAACTTGACTTGTGGCATAACAAGGTCTTTAAATTTAGTTGTTGTTTTTATCATAACATCAATACTAGCTTCAACATCTAAATCTAAGTCTTTTCTCATATCTTGGATTCTTCTAATAACTTCACGAGCCATAGCTTCTTCTAAGATTTCTTGAGTAATATTTGTATTTACAAATACATTACCATTTTCAAATTCTGAACTTACAAAATCATCAGGTAGCTCTGTATCAAATAAAACATCATCACTAGTTAGTTCGAAAGTTTTTCCCTCTTGTTCTATAATAAATAAATCATTTTCATCAAGTTCTGCTTTAACTTGATTTCCATCAGCTTCTTCTAAGAATTTCTTAACAATTCCCATATCTCCTTTAAGTCTTGGACCTAATGTTTTAAGATTAGGTTTTGATTTAAATGAAAGATTTTCAAATTCTTTAGATGTTATAACTTCTTTAGTATTAGATTGGTCTTTTATGATATCTTCCAAGTCATTAATAGCTGTTAATACATTATCATCTTGAGATACAATTGTAATATCACTAACAGGCCATCTTAATTTATATCTTGCAATATCTCTAGCTCTAGCAGCTGCTTCAATTACTTCACGTACAATATCCATTTTAGCTTCTAAATCTTCATCTATTGCTTCTTCATCATATCCCCAATCATTCATATGAATACTTTCATTAGCATCTGGATTAACACCTAAAACTAAGTTTTTATAGATATTTTCAGTTATGTGTGGAGCTATTGGAGCTAAAACATTAATTAATTTAACTAAAGCTGTGTAAAGACTGTAGTATGCTCCTAACTTATCTGGATCATCACTTTCAACCCATGTTCTTCCACGAATTAATCTAACATACCAACGACTTAAATCTTCTAATATAAAATTATTAATTTTACGTGTTGCATTATGGAAGAATAAATTATTTAAATCTTCAGCAACATCTTTTACAAGACTATTTGCTCTTGAAATAATCCATTTATCTTCATCACGAAGAGTATAATCTCCTTCGTTAAGTTCAAGAGGATTAAATTCATCTAATGCCATGTAAGTTGTTGAAAATACATAAACATTCCATAGAATGTTAAACATTTTATTAACATTATTTAATTCATCCCAAACAAATTTAAGATCATCCCATGGTTTACTTGCCCAAAGTAAGTAGAATCTTAAAATATCTGCACCATATCTATCAATAACATCCTCTGGTGCTACAACATTACCTAAAGATTTACTCATCTTCTTACCATCTTCATCAAGGACAAATCCATGCATTAAAACTTTTTTATATGGTACTTTATCAAGGGAAATTACACCTGTACCTAATTGTGAATAGAACCATCCTCTAGTTTGATCATGACCTTCTGTTATAAAATCATAAGGATACCATTGTTCAAATTTATCTTTCTCTTGAGGATAGTAAAGTGATGCCCAACCTGCAACCCCAGAATCAATCCATACATCTAAAACATCAGGGATTCTTTCAATTGTAGCTCCACAGCTATCACATTTCATTTTAATTTCATCAACATAAGGTCTGTGGACTAATTCTTCATCATCCACATTAATATCATTTAAAGATTCAGATTTAAGTTCTTCTATAGAACCTACTACTTTTAATTCTCCACATTCTGGACATTCCCAAATAGGAATTGGAATACCCCAGTATCTTTGTCTAGAGATTGTCCAGTCTTTTGCATTTTCAACCCAATCTCTAAATCTTCCTTCACCTGCCCATTTAGGAATCCATTCAACTTGTTCAATTTGGTCTAGCATTTGTTGTTTAACATCAGTTACTTTTAAAAACCATTGTTTAGTAGCTAAATAAATAATAGGAGTTTTACATCTCCAACATACACCAAATCTATGTTCAATTTCCTCTTTTTTATGCATTAAACCTTTATTTTCTAAGTCTTGGATAATTTCATTATTAGCATCTTTACAGAATTTATTAGCGTATTTACCTGCATCATCTGTATAATCTCCACGTTCATCAACTGGACAGAAAATAGGTAATCCAAATTCTTTTCCAACTTCAAAATCGTCTGGACCATGTCCTGGTGCTGTATGTACAAGACCTGTACCTTCATCAAGTTCTACATGTTCTCCAGGTAAAAGAGTATGAACGTTATCAGTTCCTTCTANACTTCAAAATCGTCTGGACCATGTCCTGGTGCTGTATGTACAAGGCCTGTACCTTCATCAAGCTCTACATGCCCTCCAGGTAAAAGAGTATGAACGTTATCAGTTCCTTCTAATTCTAATTGTACTGGAACTTCTGAGCCTAAAGGATAATCATATTTAGTATTAATTAAAGTATCTCCTTTTACAACTTTAATAATTTCATAAACATCTTCATATTCTTCTATAATTTTATCTTCTTCACCTTCTTTTTCAGCAGGAATTTTAGTTTTATATACTAATTGTGAAGGACCTAAAACAGTTTCAACAAGGTTCTCAGCTAATATTAGAATTTCACCATCAATTTTAACAAATGCATAATCAAAATCAGGATTTACTGCAATAGCTAAATTAGATGGAAGAGTCCAAGGTGTTGTAGTCCAAACAAGGAAGTATTCTGGTTCATCATCATCTAATAATTTTTCACTAACAGGGAATTTAACATAAATAGAAGGATCTTTATCTTCAGTATAGTCAATTTCTGCAGCTGCAAGAGCAGTTTCACAATGAGGACACCAGCTAATTACTCTTTTATCGTTAATAAGTAAATCTTTTTCATTAGCTTTTTTTAAAGTCCACCATGTAGATTCCATAAATTTAGGATCTAAAGTCATATATGGATCTTCCCAATCCATCCAAACTCCTAAATCATCAAATTCATGCTCCATAGCTACTTTATTATCCATTGCAAATTCTTTACATTTATCTACAAATTCTGCAATTCCTATTGTATCTTCAATTTCCTGTTTACTTTTAATACCCAATAATTGTTCTACTTTATTTTCAATAGGAAGGCCGTGCATATCCCATCCTGCTTGTCTTCTTAAATTATAACCGTTCATACTTTTAAATCTTAAATATGAATCTTTAATTACTTTATTCCAAGCAGTACCTAAATGTATTTTTCCACTACAATATGGAGGCCCATCTAAAAATGAGTATTGTGGACCATTTGCTCTTAATTTATTTACCTTTGCAAATGTATCATATTCTTTCCAAAAGCTTTGAATAGCCTTTTCTATTTTTTTATGATTATATGATTTATCTGCCTCTATTATTGGCATTTTAATTCTCCTTTAAGTTATAAAATAAATTGATATTATAAATAAAAATAAAAAAAGTTAAAAGTTTGTTAAAAAAATGAGAATAAAAAGGAAAATTATTTAGAAAGTTCTAGCATTTCCTTTTACAACATTTTCAGTAATAACAGATATGTCTTCTAACCATCTATCAACAATACTCTCAATTTTTTTGTCAACATCTTCGAATTTTACTCCATCTTCTAAAATAACTTGAGTAGTTGCTGCTTTAGGTTGGTCTATTGGTTTACCAATTTGACTTAAAACCATAATATTTGCTTGTTTAATTCCTTCAACATTATCAGTTATGTCTTTAGCCATTTCAGTACATAAAATATTGTAGATTTTACCAACGTGGTTAATAGGGTTTTTACCAGAGGTTGCTTCCATAGACATTGGCCTGCATGGAGTAATTAAACCATTTGCTCTGTTTCCACGTCCTACAGAACCATCATCTCCCATTTCAGCAGAAGTTCCAGATACAGTTAAGTAGTATCCAGATGCATCATCTGAATCATCATCATCTGCAGTGTTAACATAAACTTTAACATCCCTATCAGTATATTTAGGAGCTAAGTCTGCAACAATATCTTTTAATTCTTCACGAACTGAAATATATGCATCTCTGTCATCTAAGTATTTAGATACCATAGCACATGCAATAGTTAATGTGATTTGGTCTCCTTCTCTTAATCCCATAACTTTAATATCTTCACCAACAGCAGGGTGTTTCTTTTTGAAATCTTTTGAGTTTAATAATTCTTCAGTAGATAAAACTAATGATTCAGTTTCAGATAATGGAGCATATCCTACACCAAAAGAAGTATCATTAGAACTTGGTGCACCTTCTCTTTTAAACACATCAACTAAATCTCCAGAACCATGTCCAATCTTACATTCAACAACAGCATCGGTTTCAACATCTAAATTAATAATAGTATCATTTAAGAAGTCTTTAGCAGCAGAAATAGCTGTTACATCAAGAGGGAATTTTTGACCTTCAAATTCAGATACTCCCCTACCAGTTAATAAAATATCAATAGGTTTTAAAATTTGGCCTCCACCAAACTCAGGGTTTGATTCACCAGCAGTAATTTGAACTTCATCAGTGTTATGGTGAAGAATTCCGCCTAACTCATCCATATACATATTACAAAGAGCTTCACTTACTTTTTGTGCAAGACCATCACTAATACTATCTGGATGTCCAATTCCCTTTCTTTCAACTATTTCAATTTCAAGATCTTCAATGTAAGTTTGATTTAATTTATCTACAAATATATTTCTCATTTTATCAACACATATCAATTATTTAATATAATGATATATGTTTTATATGTTTAATAATAAATAAGTATCGAATAAAATAAGCTAATCGACACGAATTATTTGAATTGAAAAATACACTAAAAAAGAAAGAAAAACAATTTTACATTTACATGAAATATAATCCTTCAACTTTCTATCTAATTAATTAATAGCAACTAATCTATATTTTAACTATGAAAATTAAAAATAAAAATAATTGTAAAAAAATTAAACTAGCAGATAGCTATTTAAAAAGGTTAAAAGGATTAATGTTTAAAAAAAATATTGATTATGGTCTTTTAATTGAAACTAAACTAGGTTCAAGTATTCATACTTATTTTATGAATTTTTCAATTGATATTTATTTTATTAAAAATAACATTGTTTTTGAGAAAACTACTCTTGCTCCTTGGTCTTTTTATAAGCCTAAAAAAGAAGCAGATTATATATTAGAATTTAAAAGCAATGATTTTAAAATAAAAAAAGGAGAAGAAATATTAATTACTCGAAATAATCAAGAATATCTGAAGGCTCTTCGTATATAGTGATTCCTTCAATTTTTGATAATTTTTTAGTGTTTTCAATATCAATATCTCTCATATAAAGAGTTATGATTTTTCCTTCTGAAATAGCTCCTTCTGGACATGAATTTTTACATAATCCACAACCAATACATTTTTGAAGGTCTATTTCACTATAAGGAATAATAGCTCCTTGTTCACATATTAAACTAGCTACACACTCATCACAATTCTTACATTTAGATAATTCAAGTTTAGATGGAAGAATTGTTTCAATTGGTCCTGGATGAATATCAACAGGAACAATAGCTATTGGAGTATGGCTTTTACCAGATTGTGCAACAGCATTTGTAACTAATGTATCAGCTATTCCATAAACAATCTTAGAAACTGTATTTGCAGTTGCAGGAGTTACAATTAATAAATCATATTTACCTAAAGATAATCTTCCTGTTATAGGATAGCTAAATTTCTGATTATTATCAGTTGCAAGCTCACGGTATTTACCCCCAGTTAATGATTCTACTCTATCATAAAGCCCATACATTTTAAGGACTTCTTCACCTGCAGCAGATAAGAAAACTGTTACTTCATT
>JABUVA010000033.1:32969-39804 GCA_021442885.1 Methanobrevibacter sp.
GATTGGTCAAGTAAATGCCCTGCTCCTGTAATAGCAAATCCAATCTTCATAATTTGTGAACCTTATATCCATCTCTTTCGGAAAATGCATAGTGAACATTAGTGTATTGATTCATAAATTCAGTTACATCTTCCTTAATATCTTTTTGATCAACAGCTACTGCTTTAATAAATTCAGCTACTTCCATCATGTCTTTTTCTTTTAAGCCTCTTCTAGTAATTTCTTGAGTACCTATTCTTAAACCAGATGGATTATCACTGTTATCAACATCATCTCCAGGTAAGAGATTTTTATTTAAAATTACATTATTTTCAGCTAAATCATGAGCTATGTCAGTTGCTGGACGAATATCAGAAACTCTTAGTGCAAGTTGATGAGATTTTGTAAATCCTAAATCTTCACAGAGTACATCAAATCCTAATTCATAAAGGCAAGCAGCAAGTTTTTGAGCATTTTTAATAATCTGTTTTGAATAAGCTTCGCCAAATTCCATCATTTCAGTATTAGCTATTCCAAGACCTGCTAAATGGTGGAGATGGTGATTACTTACAACACCTGGAAATACAGCATTGTCAATAAGCTCTTTATTTGAAGCATCACGTGCGAGAATAATTCCACCTTGAGGACCTGGATAAGTTTTATGAGTACTTCCCATCATTATATCTGCCCCTTCTTCTAAAGGTTGTTGGAATTGTCCCCCACCAATTAAACCTAAAACATGAGCTCCATCATACATTATAGTAGCTCCAACTTCATCAGCTGCTTCTTTAGCTTCTGCAATAGGATGTGGGAATAAAAATAAACTTGCACCAAATAGAACTATTTTAGGCTTTTCTTCTAATATTTTTTTATTCATTGCATCAATATCAATATTCATTATTTCAGGGTCAAAAGGATGGCTAATAGTTTCAAGACCACAAATTCCTGCAGCACTAACTTTTGCATGACTAATATGTCCACCTGTAGGAACTTCTAAAGCCATTATTTTATCTCCACGTTTACCAAAAGCAAAAAATGCTGCTAAATTTGCAGTAACTCCAGAAACTGGTTGTACATTAGCATAAGCAGCGTTAAATATTTTTTTAGAAGATTGTATAGTCAAATCTTCAATTTTATCAACATATTGACAACCTTCATAAAATCTTTCATGTGCCTGTCCTTCAGCATATCTATGTTCAAAATCAGAAACAATAGCTTCTTTTACTTCTAAACTTACAATATTCTCACTAGCAATAAGATTAATACTATTTCTCATATAATTAGTGTGATCTTCAATAATCTTTTCAAATTCATGATATTCTTTTACATTATCAGACATTAAGCCCACCTATATTTTCATATAAATAATATAAGATTTTTATAAAATATAATATTTTTGTAATTCTTAAAAATTAGGTTAAAAAAAAGTTTAAGCTAAAATATAAATTCTAAAAAAAGTAGCGTTAAAAAAAAGAAAAGAAATGAAGAGTAAATCTTCAAATCTATTTACCGATATCTTCAAGTGCAGCACTGATTTGTGCCATAATTTGGTCTGTTTTGAAGTGTTGTTGGTCCATAGCACCAGATGGACATGCACCTACACAAGTACCGCATCCTTTACATAATGCGACATTAATTTGTGCGTGGCTTTCTTCATCTTCACCAACAATTGCAATAGCTCCATATGGACATAACTCTACACATACTTCACATGCACCACAGATTAAATCGTCACTACGAGCAACAATAGGTTCGATTTCCACTTCTCCTTTAGACATAGGGATAGCTGCTCTTGATGCTGCAGCTGAACCTTGTGCTACGGAGTCAGGAATATCTTTAGGACCTTGTGCTACACCTGCAACATAAACACCGTCAGTTAAAGTATCAACAGGTCTGAGTTTTGGGTGAGCTTCCATGTAGAATCCGTCTGCGGATCTGGAAATACCGAGTGTTTGTCTTAATTCGTCGGAACCTGCAGGGTTTTCAAGACCAACACTTAATACAACTAAATCATAGTCATATTCAGTTACTTTTCCAATTAAAGTATCTTCAGCTCTGATGGTTAAAGTTCCATCATCATTTTCCATAATTTGAGCTGGTTTACCTCTTACAAATTCAATACCGTATTTTTCTTGTGAGGTTTTGTAGAACTCTTCAAATCCTTTACCAAATGCACGAATATCCATGTAGTAACAGGTTACATCAGTGTCAGGTTCGTGGTCAACACATAATTGTGCGTTTTTAAGGGAGTACATACAACATACTCTTGAACAGTAAGGTTTTCCGATTTGTTCATCTCTTGAACCTACACAGTGGATGAATGCAACACGTTTAGGAGTTTTACCATCAGATGGTCTAATTACGTGACCTTCTGTAGGTCCTGATGCGTTGATCATTCTTTCAATTTCCATACCAGTGATTACATTGCTGTAACGACCGTAACCATATTGGTAAATAGGTGTTGGGTCGTATGGGTCGTAACCGGTTGCTGCAATAATAGTACCAACTTTGAGTTCGATTTTTTCTGGTTCTTGTTGGTGGTTTACAGCTCCACGTTCACAGATTTGGTCACAAAGCATACATTCGATACAGTAATCTTTATCGATAGTTGCTACTAATGGTACAGCTTGTGGGAATGGGATGTATGCTGCTTTTACCATACCAATACCTTCGTCGTAGTAGTTTGGTATTTCAATAGGACATACTTCTACACAAGATCCACAACCTACACATAATTCTTCATCTATGTATCTTGGTTTTTTCTCTACTTTTACAGTAAAGTTTCCAATGTAACCATCTACATTTTTAACTTCAGCATAAGTAATTAACTCAATGTTTTCGTGTTTTGCAGTATCTACCATTTTTGGTGCAAGAATACACATTGAACAGTCAAGTGTTGGGAAAGTTTTATCTAATTGTCCCATTCTTCCACCGATGGTTGGGTTTCTTTCTACCATGTAGGTTTGGAAGCCCATATCAGCTAAATCTAATGCAGATTGGATACCAGTTACTCCACCACCAATAACAAGAGCTTTGTTGTCCACTCCTACTTTGGTTGCTTCTAATGGTTCTAATAATCTTGCTTTAGCTACTGCCATACGAGTTAAATCTTTAGCTTTTTCGGTAGCTGCTTCTGGTTCTGCCATGTGTACCCAAGAGTCTTGTTCTCTTAAGTTTGCAAATTCAAATAAAAATTTGTTTAATCCTGCTTCTTCTACACATCTACGGAAAGTAGGTTCGTGAAGACGAGGGGAACATGCTGCAACAACAATTCTGTTTAAATTGTGTTCTTTAATGTCCTCTTGGATTAATAATTGACCTGGGTCGGAACACATATATTTGTAGTCTTTTGCAATAACTACATTTGGTAGACTTCTAGCATATTCAGCTACTCCAGGACAGTCTACGACTCCACCAACGTTTACACCACAGTGACAAACGTAGACTCCTATTCTTAATTCTTCTTTATTATTTTCAGCCATTTTTTAATTCACCTTGTACAAGTTGTGACATTATCTAAAATAATATAAAAAACAGATAAAATTTTCTAAAATTTTAGATACAATATTATATGAAGTTACTACACTCTTATAAAGATTTCTATAAAAAACTTGGAGTAAAGTATATATACTATGAGATAAAACACTTCCTATACTCTATTAAAATAGAAAACAAAGATTAATACATCTAATTTAGGCATATAAAAAAATATTATTAGGCGTAGCTAAAAAAAGCTTAAAATGAATTAATACAATTTTTGTAAATTAAAAGGAAATTAATTAATAAACCAATGATACGAAATTAAATAATTTTGAATAAAATTTCTTAATAATAGATTACAATAAAAATATTATAATTGGTAAGGAAATAAGTGAAAATATTGTATTAGCTAAAATACAATTAGAAGTTAAACGATAGTCTAGTTTATAAGTAATTGCTAAAACTAATGAAAGCATACCTGAAGGCATAGCTGCTTCCACAATTGGAACATCAACACTCAAACCTGTTAAAGAAGTGAAACTAATAACAAATAAAGCAATTAATGGAAAAATAATAAGTTTTAAAATAGACGTTATTCCAACCATAGATATATTTTTAAAAATACCTTCTAAATGAATAGAAACACCTAAAGATATCATAATTAATGGAATAGCACCATTACCTAAATAAGTAATAGTAGTATCTAAAATAGGACCTATAGGAATAGAATAAATATTAAAAATTAATCCTAAAATAACAGCCCATAAAACTGGAAAAGTTAGAATTTTTTTAATAGCAACTTTTGGACTACCACCAAATTTAAAGATTAAAATAAAAGATAAGATTAAGAAAAGTGCTGTAGTTCCTAAATCAAAAAATATTGCTCTAAAAAATCCAGCTTGACCATAAATACCTAAATTAACAGGATAACCCATAAATCCTGTATTAGCAATCATTACAACAACAATAACGCTCCACATTGTTTTTTGATCCAACTTAAGAGCTTTGAAAATAATAAATGCAATAGCTCCAGTACCAAAAGAAGAGAGAATGTTAATAAAAGGAAATATAGCTAAATCTGAAATAAGTGATAAATCTGCAGTATATAAAGCAGAAAAAATCATACAAGGCATTAAAAGATTCATAACTAAAGTGTTAAAAGGAGTAACATCTTTTTCTGATAATAAATTGATTCTTTTAAAAAAATAGCCTAATCCAATTAAAATAGCAATTGATAAAATAGTAGTGATAATGGCATTCATCAAATATTAAATATGAAATTCTTAATATAAAAATTTAAAAAAAAGAGTTGTGAAAAGTATTGTAAATTAGTCTACAATACCTTCATTAGTAATTTTAAATACACATTCCCCTTCTGGAAGGTGTGGACTATCTACTAAACGTGCAATTCTTTTACCAGCTAAACCTTTTTTAAGCCAGATTCTATAAGTAGATGCATGTCCTAAAACATGTCCACCAATAGCTTTAGTAGGACTTCCAAAGAATGCATCTGGTTTAGCTTGAACTTGGTTTGTAATAAAGACTGCAACATTATATGTATTTGCAATTTGCTGTAATGCATGTAAGTGTTGGTTTAATTTTTGTTGTCTTACAGCTAAAGATTCACGACCAACATATTCTGCTCTAAAGTGAGCCATAAGAGAATCTACAATAACCAATTTAACATTATTTCCTTGTTGAATAAGTTCATTAACTTTTTCTGCCATTAATATTTGGTGAGATGAATTAAATGCACGAGCAATATGAATTTTTTGTAAAATTTCTTCATGATCTAATTCAAAACCATCAGCTATTTGTTCAATTCTTTCAGGACGGAATGTGTTTTCTGTATCAATAAATACACATTCACCACCAAGACCTCCTTGTTCTTCAGGAAGTTGTACAGTAACTGCTAATTCATGAGAAATTTGACTTTTACCAGATCCAAATTCTCCAAATACTTCAGTAATTGATTGAGTTTCAATTCCTCCACCAATTAACTCATTAAATCCTTGGCTTCCTACAGAAATACGGCCAACATCTTTTCTTCTTTCAAGAACATCATATGCAGTTTCAAAATCAATTTTTTCGGCCTTTCGAGCAGCTTCAATAACTTTTTCTGCAACTCCTTCACCTATTTCTGCTTTAACTGATAATTCTTTTGCAGTTGCAGTAGCTAATCTCATCATATCTGCAAAACCTGCGTCTCTTAATTTTTCTGCTGTTTTTTCACCGACACTTGGTAAATCTTCTAATTCCACCATTATATCACCTAGTACTCTTTAGATAAAATTTTTTTAGGTTTTAACCTTGTTTGTTCACTATATTCGTCAAAATCAACGTCTGCAATAATTTCTATATTTAATCCTTCTAAATCATCAACACGACCATCTAGAACGCCTAAATCATCACTATCATTAATTAGTTCAACTGCATCTTTAGTAGTAATGTCAAGTAAATCTTCAGCTAATCTACCAAAGAATGTAATTGCAATGTCATCTTCACTGTCATAATCTTTAAGTCTTGCAGGAATCATTAAAGTATATTTAGGTTCATCAATTTCAGCCCCACAATAATCACAAGTTTCACCTTCTTCTGCAAACTCATCAATTGAGTTATTACAGCTAGGACATTTAGCAAGCAATATTTTATTGTTAGATGGATCAGTAATAATTCCTTTAATACGGATGTTAACATCTCCATCTTCAATTGTTGAAATAGTTCTAGTTTGATAAACTAATTCTTGTAATTCTTCAAATGAAGGTAAATTTTCAATTTCATTAACAGAAGGAGTTAAAATTGAAGTATTTCCACCAGTTTGTAATTCAAGTCTATTTTCGTTATCATTATATTGAATTCTAGGGTTGTCAATTTTAATAGCATCTCCTACTCCATATTCAATATCTACATCTTCATTCCATAAAACAAGATTAATAGAACCAGTCATATCTGCAATTTCTATTCTTCTAAGACGACCTGTGGTGCCATCCTGTTTATTAAATTCACGAGGCTCATTAACTTCAAATATTCTTGCAATAACACGAATATTTTGATCATCTTCATCAATTTCATCAATTGTCTCAGTTGTATAAATCATTTCTTCAATAGTTTCATAAGAAGGTAACATGAATTCTTCTTCTTGTGTTAATTTACGAATCCTAGAAGTAGAACCAACATTTAAATCAACTGCATACATTCCTAACTTTGTTCTTACATTTTCAAATAAGTAAGGATCACCAACTTTGAAATCATAATCTGCTTTAGTATCCCATAATGAGAGTCTTACTATACCAGTTCCATCTGAGAATTCAACTGATCGAACATTACCTACAGAACCATCATCTCTTTGAAATTCCCTTAAATCTCCAATTGATAA
>JABUVA010000033.1:40233-41955 GCA_021442885.1 Methanobrevibacter sp.
TCCGGAGCATCGTAATCTCCTTTAATTATTCTTCCATCTTGATGGTTTAGTGAAATTTCACCATCTCTTCCTTCACGAGGCACTGCACCTAATATTTTAACAGTATCTCCATCTTCAAGACCTAAAAGTTTTATTAAATCAACACTAGCATTCCATAATGTGTATGATATTTCTCCAGAATCATCAACAAGGTCTAGTGAAACAACTTTTCCATCCCTACCATTTTTTTCGAAGGTTTTAATATTAGGAATTCTAGTAATTCTTGCAATGATATTGACTTTATCCATATCTACATCAATATCTGCAATTTTAGTAATTTCTTCGACGTATTTAGGATAATTAGGACATTTATCCTCATCTAAATGAATAACAGTTGAACGTTGACTTAAATTAGCTTCAAGTTTATTAGAATAGCTATTATTTCTAATAGATACATTATTTATTTGAATTATATCTCCTTCTTTAAAATTTTTAAGAAGTTTGATGTTTTCAGTCCAAAATGTTGTTCTAATAGAACCTGTATCATCAGCAATTACAACATTAGCTAGTTTTCCTTTTTTACCATTTTTTGTCTTAAAAACTTTCGGATCACCAATGCTCATAACAGTTCCTGAAATAGAAGTACCAAAGTCATTTCTACTACTTTCTTTTAAATTAGCTATTTTGTCAATATTGTAATCTTCACTTTTTAATTCTTCTACTTCGCCCATTTTCTTTTCTTCATCAGGTGTTGCTTCTGATACTACTTGCATTGCACAAGTAACCTCATTTATAAAGCCTGCACCTTTATTCTGTTCTTTATAATATTCTAATTTTTCTATGAACTCATCTTCAGTCATTATGTCTTTGACTTGCTCATAGTATTCTTTTATTTCATCTTTCATACCAAACCCTCATAATTCTATTTAATAATATTAATTATGTAACTATATAAACACTCACAGAGAGAGCATTTGAAAAGTAATATTCACAAAAAAATAAAAATCAATAAGCATTAGAATTTTTCTTTAAAATAGTCTTAACCATAATACCAAAATCCAAACCCATATGCCAATTCTCTACATACTCTATATCATATTCAATACGCTTTTGAATAGAAGTATCCCCACGACAACCATGGATTTGAGCCCAACCAGTAATACCAGGTTTAACTTGATGTTTAATCATATATTTAGGAATCTTTTTCTTAAAATCATTTACAAAATAGGGTCTTTCAGGTCTTGGACCAACAACACTCATTTCACCTTTTAAAACATTGATAAATTGAGGTATTTCATCAATACTGTGTTTTCTAATAAAACTTCCAACTTTTGTTCTTCTAGGATCATCTTTAGTAGTCCACTCATGAGCCTCCTCATCTGGATTTTGAATATGCATACTTCTAAATTTATACATCATAAAAGACTTACCCTTATAACCAATTCTTTCTTGTTTAAATATAACAGGGCCTTTAGAAGTTAATTTAATAGCTATAGATACAGGAATTGTAATTGGTGATGTAATAATAATTGCAATAAATGCAACAACATAATCCACTACAGTCTTTAAAAATTTATTAAAGGCATCATCTAAAGGAACATATCTAATATTGATAATTGGCAAATCCTCAATCATATCAATAGATGGTCTAGCTGGGAAATATTTAAAGTAATCTGGAATAATCTCTGCTTTAATTCCAAATCTTTCACAACAATCTACAAGACTATCAATTTTATAATAATA
>JABUVA010000033.1:42024-43954 GCA_021442885.1 Methanobrevibacter sp.
CCACCAATAATTTTACTTCCTTCTATTTCCATTCCAACCCTATTTTTACGTCCTAAAAATCCACCAACATTAAAACCTAAATAAGGATTATTTCGAATTTTACGTGCAAAACTAAAAGCTAAATCATTATCCCCAACAATGAGAATATGTTTCTGATTTCTATTATCTGAGCGTATTTTCTTTAATATGCCCCTAATAACAAATCTTTCAATACTTCCAAAAAATGTTGCAGTAATAGCAAGTAACATTAAAAGAATTCTAGAAAAGTTAGGTTGATTTATAATAAATAAAATAGCTACTAAAACAATAAACGCTACTATATTAACTTTTATAATTTGTGTAACTTCTTTAAAAATAGTTTTATGTGTTCTAAAAGGCTTATACAAACCAAAAGAAAAGTAAAGTATTAAATATATAGGAATCACAGCTAGTAATAAAAATATTAAATAGTCTTGTAAACTTAAATGACCCCCAATAGGACCAAAAGTAGTTGTTTTAAAACGCAAAATCCATGAAAATAACAAGGATATGCAAACAACGAATACATCAAGTAAAACTAATAGTAAATTAAAAGCTCGTTGATTCTGTTTAATCATGAAATACTACACCTTAAATATACTATAAAAATTGTTATTAATTAATTTTTTCTTTTAAATAAATTTAAAAATAGTTTCAAAAAGCATAATAATACAATACCAATATAAACTGCAATATTTACGAAAATTGATTTATCCTTACTATAATGTTTCTTATAGTAAATATACATAGCCCTGTAGAATTCATATATTAATTTAGATTTTTGTTTCTTACTACTAGCTCCTTTATAATGTAATATTTCAGATTTGCCATAATAAACGATTTTCCAACCATTTTCTTTTATCCTATAACATAAATCAATATCTTCACCATACATAAAAAAAGTTTCATCAAGTAGACCAGCATCCTCTAATGCTTCTTTTCTAATAAACATAAAAGCGCCAGTTAAACAGTCAACTTCATATACTCCACCATCATCTAGATTATCTAAATTATAATTATCATGTTTAGTTTTTATATGAAACAATCTTGAAAATGCATTTGCTGGATTTGGAAAAGATCTTTTACATGCTTTATCTAAATCACCATTTTCTAAAAGGACCCTACAACCTACTGCACCTACATCTGAATGTTTTTCTAAATATTGATAAATACTTTCCAGAGTTTTTTCCTTAACAATAGTATCTGAATTTAAAAGAAGAATATAACGTCCATTTGCTTGTTTAATAGCTAAGTTATTTCCAGCAGCAAAACCTCTGTTCTCTTTAGATTCTATAAATTTAACATTAGAGTCCTTAAAATACATTTTAAGTTTATTTAAACTATCATCAGTAGAATTATTATCTGTAACAATTATTTCAATTGTAAATGGATAGCTATATTTTAAAATAGAGTTAATAGTATCTCTAGTTAGCTTAAATGTATTATAATTAACAATAATGATGGATAGATCCATAATATCACTTTATAATTTTAAATGTGTTTTTAATTAATTGTCCTTCAATTTTAAAGTAATTTTTAGTGTTTTTAGATTTAAATTTAACTTTTTTAATTTTATTTTTATTGGTTAATCCTTCTTTTAATCCTTCTAAATAAATACTTCCAAAGCCTTTTCTTCTAAAGAAATGATATTTAATAAAAAAACCTAAAAATAAAAATACAATGTTTAAAATCTTTTGTGGAATTGGTAAATTCTTATAAACAACCCATACATTGTTTCTTGCAGCTATTTTTATTTTAAACTCATTATATTTACTTCCTGTAGTTCCACTACCTTTATGATATACAACTGCTGTTGGACAATATAAATTTTTATAACCTTCAATTTTAGCTCTATAAGCTAAATCAACATCTTCCATATATGCAAAGAAATTTTCATCAAATAATCCTATTT
>JABUVA010000033.1:43965-48941 GCA_021442885.1 Methanobrevibacter sp.
TTTCCTGTATAATGCTGCACCTGCACAACTTGAAAATATTTCTTTAACTTCATTAAATTCCTGAACAGGTTTATTATCTCCTCTTTTTTGAGTGTATGCAAAAAGAGTATAATTATCTCCTGCATCATCAATTAGATTTGGATTGTCCATTTGAACCATTTTAGAAGATAGTGAAAATATATTATCATCAGTTTTTATTAGTTTTAATAGCTCTTCAATTGTATTATCTTCTAATTTAACATCATTATTTAGAGAAAATATATAAGGATATTTAGCTATTTCAATAGCTTGATTAGTAGCTTTTGCAAAGCCTAAATTTTTTTTATTTTTAATTAACTTAAAATCGAATTTTTTTGTGAATTTATCAATAATCTCAAGACTATTATCTGTAGAACCATTGTCCACCATTATAACTTCGCCAATAAAGTTTGAATTATTATTAAGTGAATCAAAATAATCTTTTAAGAATTTTTCTCCATTAAAATTAGGTGTTACAACAGAAACTTTCATGAGATTTCATCCTTAAATTTTTTCCATGTTTTATAATATAGTTTTGGATTTAATAAAAATAATTTGATTTTAAAACTAAATTTACTTTCTCCTTTAAAGTTTTTAAGTTTTTCAAATAGATTCATTTTATCCATTTTATCCATTGTTTGAGAATAATCATAGTTATTGTAGAAAAAGTACATTAAATTTCCAAAAATTGCTTTTGGTATTCTCTTAGTTTTTATTATTTCTGCTAAATCATCATGGTTATGTTTTTGATAATAAATAGCTAGATTCTCAAAAATATTAACTATTTCAAAACGTTTAAAATCAGCTTTTTTTGTAGCTGAGTTTTCTCTTTGTCTATAAAAATAAGTTGGTTTATCACAAATACCTAAGTATTTCATATGTATGAGATTTTTTAATGCAAATTCTGTGTCTTCCCCATAAATTGCGTTTTCATTGAATTTTTCTTTAATTAAATTATTTTTATACATTATCTGGCAAAAGCTAAATGGAATTTCCATATTAAGCTCTAGTTTAATTAAATCTATTGATAATATTGAAGATTTCTCTTGAATAGCTAGATATAATTCTTGATTATCTATTATACTACCTTTTTCTGTGATTTTAAGCATTTCTGTAAAGCTTCCATCATTGTTCTTTCCATTTTCATACAAACAACTTATATGGTTTTCAGCTATTATATCATCATCATCAACAAAAATAACATATTTTCCTTGAGCATTTTCAATTCCAATGTTACGAGCTTTACTTACTCCTTGATTATTTTGGTTTATAATTTTATTAGAAACTTTAGAATCCTTTAATGTTTTTTTAATAATTTCTAAGCTATTGTCAGTTGATCCATCGTTTATAATTATTATCTCAAAATTTGTGAAATTTTGATTGAGAATTGATTTTAATGTTTCTTCAATATATTTACTAGCATTATATACTGGAACTATTACACTAACATCAAAATCCATAAAAACACCTTCGATTAATTTAATAATAACTCAACTATTCTTTGTGATGCTTCACCATCAATGTAATCAAATTGACTTTCTAAAAATTTAGAATTATCATTTTCAAATAGATTATTTTCAATAGTATAAATTAACTCTTCACTACTACTTACAATAGATCCTGGAGCATCCTTTTTAAAATCAAAATAAAATCCTCTATCATCATTTAAATATCTATCAAAATCATAAGTAAATAAAATAATAGGCTTGTTTAAAGTTGCAAATTCAACAACAACAGACGAATAATCAGAAATCAACAAATCAGAAATCAAAAGTAGTTCTTGCTCTGATTCATAATCTGAAACATTAACATAATCATATTTAGAATGAATATCATTTTTATAAAATTCCCTAATTTTAGGATGGAGTCTTAAAGCCAATATATACTCTTGGCCTAAATGTTTATTAAACTCATCTAAATCAAGAAAATTGAAAATATTATTATCCTCCTTATTATTTCTAAATGTTGGTGTGTAAAGTATAATTTTTTTACCTTTAGCTATAGGATATTTTTCATCAAACTTTTCTCTTAGATTCTTATGGTTTTTAAAATAATAATCCATTCTAGGAATTCCAAAAGATTTAATTTTAGATTTATCAATTTGAAAAGCCTCTTCATAAAATTTAGAAATATTTTTAGAAGTATTAATTAAATAAGTAACCTTTTCATTAGACTTTTTAATTAAATTTATCTCGTTTTTATCATCATTATTAGATGCTCCAAATTTTTTAAATGCCCCTGGAGCATGCCATAATTGTGTTATAATTGTATCTGGATGGAAATCCATATAGGCCATAGCTACAAAATTATCATTTAAAAAGATGTACTTTGATTTAGAAAGTTTTTTTAAATTTTTAATAGATAAGTTATTTTTATTGAAAAAAAAGAATTCAAAATCTCCATTTTTTTCAAATTCCTCTTTAATATAAACAAAATTAGACATGAAAGATTCATTATCATCTACAATAAATGTTACAAGATTATTTTTAATATCTTTTGAACGAAAAGTGTTAAAAGTAGAACCAAAAATTTTATGTTTTACAGACATGTTTACACAAGCTCAAGGTCTTTAAGTTCATCATCAGATGCTTCTTTTGATGCTTCAATATAAGCTTCACAAACTTCATCAACATCCCCATCCATGACTAATTTTCCTTTATCTAGCCATATAGCTCGATTACAAAGCTCTTTAATTTTAGCTGTAGAGTGAGATACAAGTAAAACAGTAATTCCTGAACTTATCATTGAACGGATTTTATCACCACTTTTCTTTTGAAATCTTACATCTCCAACAGATAGTATTTCATCTAAAATTAAAATTTCAGGATCAACTATAGTAGCTACTGCAAAACCTAGTTTCGCAACCATACCTGAAGAATAATTCTTAATTGGAATATCGATAAATTCTTCAAGTTCAGAAAATTCCACGATTTCATCATATTTACTTTCTAGAAATGCTTTTGAATATCCTAAAATAGCCCCATTTAAAAAGATATTTTCACGACCACTATAATTGTGGTCAAAACCTGCACCAAGCTCTAAAAGAGGTGCAATATTTCCATTAATAACAGTAGATCCAGTAGTAGGTTTTAAAACTCCTGCAAGAACTTTTAAAAGAGTACTTTTACCTGCTCCATTAAAACCAATAATTCCAACTCTTTCACCTCTTTTGATTTCAAATGAAACATCACTTAATGCATTAAAATGTTTCTTAGGTTTTAATTCACGTTTTACTGATTTAATGAAGTATTCTTTAATAGTATCAATTTTTTCTTGAGGTATATCAAATTCCATTGAAACATCGTCAATTTTAATAACAGTATCTTGAACTATTGATTTGAATTCTTGGGTATCTTCCATTTGAGCAATCCAACTATCATCTTCAATTGCTTTCTCAAATTCTGATAATTCAGATTTAAACTCTTTTGGATGGACATTAACATGAAACATAGCACTATGGCCAGCATATCTATTATAAGAACTAATAACTTTTGAACCTTCAGATGTACATTTAAATACTATTCTCATCCTAGAAATACCTAAACCTCTTACAGAAGGATACCATATCATATTTTCAATATCAAATTCATCTTCTACATCTTTAGCATTATCATTTAGTTTACTTGAGTTAAAATAAAATTTTTCAACTTCAATACCTTCTGGAACATAAATTTTAACTTCTTGTTTTTCTTTACTTACTCCATTACTATTCCTAAAGTACATTGTGTATTTAAATTCATCACCGATAGCTTTTTCTAAAGGATTATTTTCATCAGGAAAATCAAATTTACCTTCATCAGTAGATAAAATAAAGTGAGGTATATCATATTCTATATTTACACGAATATAATCAAAATTAAGATTGCCTTCATTTTCTGAATTGTTCTTTGGAAAAATAATAGAAATACCAAAGTCTTCAGAATTAATATCTTCAGGAGTAATCTCATGATCCTCCATATTAAATTTAACTATCCTTGTAAGTTGAAATGGAGTGGCTTCTACATCGGCTTTTTTATATAAGTCATCGTTAATCTTTAAAATAGGAGCATCAACAGAAATTGGGTCAAATAAATATTCCCTAGAATAATCTAATTCTACATTAATAAAAGTAATTTTAACTTCTTTAGGAATATTAAAATTAAAATTAGAAATATGTATGTCTGATGGTCTTTGATTTGACTTAAGATTACAAGTTGCAACTTCTTCCCAGTTATCAATTTTAATATTTTCTAAATTATCCCAATTAGAACAATTTTCGCATTCCTTTTGAGTTATTTTTTCGGGATATCTAAGTTGATTAACCATTAAACACACCTATATTATAAATTAAGAACAAATTTATTTTGATACTTGTAAAATAGAAGAATACCAATTACTAGAGATAAAATTGAAGTTACAATTAAGTACAATAATGGTTCGAGTGCAGGAAAAGTCCCATTAAGAACAATATCTCTAAATGAAGATACTGCTGCATAAAGTGGGTTAATTTTAAATGCAAACATGAACTGTTTTGGAATGATGCTTATAGGATAAAATAATGGAGTCATAAAAGATAATAACATTATAAGAACACCATATAAATATCTAATATCAGTGAAGAAAGTTGTAGCAGTAGCTAATATTAATCCAACACCCATTGTTAATATTATTAAGAAAAATATTGGGATTGGTGAGTATATTAATGAAAAGTGGAATGGAGCTTTAGTAACAACCATCACAGCAATAAGTACTACAAGAGATATTAAGAAGTTAATAAATTCCGAACATACAATTCCTACTGAAAACATATATTTAGGAACATAAATCTTTTTAATAATTTCAGAATTATCTTTAATAGAGTTCATAGCACCTGTTGATGCATTAGCAAATAAATCAAACAATAATTTACCACTTAACAAGTAAACAGGAAAATTTTCAATTGAACCTGCGAAGATAAGTGAAAAAACCATTGTTAAAAC
>JABUVA010000034.1:0-2795 GCA_021442885.1 Methanobrevibacter sp.
TAACCATCAAAAAAATATTATTTTATATTATCTATAAAATATGTAGTTAATAATAATTAAATATTAACTGTGCTTCAATTAAATCATTATTCAAAAAAAATATTAAAATAATAAATACGTAATCATTTCAACAAGATAAAACAAGCCATAAAATAATTATTTAAGAGTCTTCATTGTAGCATTGAATATTTGCATTAAATAAATACTATCTAATTATAACATAAACTAAAATTCACTAATATGTCCACATCTAAAACTTAGCAACAGTAGTTAGCATTAACATTCCACCAACAAAACTTATAGCTACTGCAAAAGCAATATTTGAGAATGTTTTCTTATTAAAATTAGTTTTATAACTAATATTAATAATTAGTGGAATAAGAACTAAAAGAGGAATAAAATATCTACCAGGAACCCCATCAGCAAAATTTTTAGATTTAACAGGAATCCATGTTAAATATTGAACTATAAACATTCCATAATATATAATGACACCAATTATAAATACTTTAAATCTATTTAATACTGAAAATTTTTCTTTTAATGGATAGAATAGTGAAAATATAATGATAAATACTAAATATATAGTTGAAACTAATGGTGCTGAATATGCCTGCTTAGCATATGAAAACTCAAATAACCTATCTGAGATAACCGGAGTTAAAGTTAAAACCTTATACACATAATATAAATCAAAGCTAGGATTAGATAACATGAATTTTGCTTGTTCACTAGGATCAACATGTTTATCCATAAAATAGACTAAACGCCAAGAATTATTAAGTTGTGGTGCTGCATAGCTAGTCCATAGAACTACAACCCCAATTACAGCTATAATAGTTATTTTTGATATTACATTCTGTTTTACATCTTTAAAGTTTGAATTTGGAACCACAAATATTAATAGGCTTAATACAACATAGGGTTGTTTTAAAATTGACAATAGTAAAATTGATCCAAAAAAGACGCCTAAATCCCTATACCTTATATTATCAGATTTATATAATACAAAGAAATAAGCTATTGCTAGTATTGCAAAGCAAATAAAGAAGCAATCCGAACTTATAGAACCTGCTTGGAAAATAGCTAGAGGAAAAATACTAACTAGAAATAGAGGAAATTTAAAAGCAGGTGCTTTTTTAATAGCTATTGAAACAATAACAGCATATAAAATTAAATTTGCCATTCTTCCAAGAAATAGCATCCAAACAGTACTTAAATTTAGAAACTCAGCTAGAAGAATTCCTAAAGCAGGTGCAATATATGCATAAAATGGATTTTGTGCAAATGCACATGAACTATAATAGTCCGTGTAATTAATCTTCGTATCCCATAGTTGATGCTCAAAGAGATTTGAATCTGTTGCAATACAAAGAGCTTCCATGGAACTAATTGTTTTAAAACCAGAAAGATTATTCACAGGGTCTTTAACATAATCTGTTGTAATTTCTCCATTAGATACTATTTCAGAACGTACTAGATGTTCATATTCATCTGAAATATCACAAATAGGAGTTAGAAAAACACTACAAATACCGAATATCAGTATAACAACAAAAGCCACTTTATAGATGTTTTTCATATTGCCTCTAAAATAAAAAATGAGGATGACACCTAAAACTAGAACTAATATGAAAATACCAATTAAAAAGTTTTCATTAGAACAAGTATATTTATTCATTGCTAGAAATGTGAAAAAACATAAAAGAGCAATGTAAACTATAATACTAATTGTATTTTCTCTAGCTATTTTTCTAAAATCCATCTTACACACACATAATAAAAATTTTATAAATAATACAATATTATTCTTTTTGTATTAAATATATTTTCCATTTACTTCTTACTATAATAAAAAAATCCTTAAATTTATTTAAATTATGTGTAATGCTTGTAACATTGATTGAATACCTAAAACAAATATAGCAAAACCACCAATGAATGTGATATAGTTTGCATACTTAATTGCAGCCCTTGTACCAAAAGTACCTATAGATAACCATATTATTACAAAAACAAGACTTAAACCACCAACAACCCAAGGATTAAGTCCTAAAACAACACCCTGAGAAGCTAAAATTAAATTTTCTATGTTACCAAGCAATAATAAAGCACCAAACTCCTTAAACTCATTAGCCATATTACCACCTAGCCTCCATTCTCCTCATTATATTCATCAATAATTTCCTCGGTTTCATTAGTCATTTTCCTAGCTTCAAGCATTGCTTGAATACCTAAAGCGAATATAGCAAAACCACCAATAAATTCAATTACATCAGAATATTGAATAGCTACCTGAGTACCTACAGTACCTAAAAATAACCAAAAAATAACACAACAAATACTTAAAATAGCTAATCTTAATGAGTTAGCACCAGCAACAACACCTTGTGAAGCCAATACTAAGTTTTCAATGTTACCAAATATTAGTAATCCCAATAATGGTAGATATGGTAAAAAAAAATCCAACATAATAACATCCCTTATACTGCGAAAATATATTTTAACATTAATACCATTAAAAGTATTATAACATCAATTATATAATGATTTTGTTACAACGGAAATATACTTCCACATACATACCATTAACAATATTATAACATCAACTATATAAAATTATATGAAAATAAAGAAATATTATAAAGAAATATTAGATATTAGATAAAATATAATCCCATTTTTTAACCCTATCTTTTAATAAATAATTAGCTAATACATCTTCTTTTGCATTTTTATGTAATTTTCTACGAAGTTCATTATCTAAAATAAGAAGTTCTAATTTATCTAGCCAT
>JABUVA010000034.1:5145-8082 GCA_021442885.1 Methanobrevibacter sp.
TAAATAGGATAAAAAATAATGAATTAGAGTTAGCTTATAATCAGATGGAAGATTATAGGATGTATAATAATCGAATTCATGATTTAGAAGTAGAATTAAATCAAAAAAGACAACAAGTAGCAGATTTACAGTCTGTTAAAGGATGGTTTAAATATAAAACAAATAATATAAAAGATAGATTATTTAAGTGATTTAAAGATTTTATCCCACTGTTTAACTCTATCACTTAAATTATAATTCTTTAATATATTTTTACGAGCATTATAAACCATATCATGTCTTAAACCAGGATTATCGACTAATTTAATAATTTTATTTATCCATTCTTCTTCATTACTAGCTAAAAATCCATCAACACCATCAGTTATAGCTTCTTTATAAGAAGGAGAATCACTAGCTACAGTAGGAATTCCTAATGCAGTATACTCAATATATTTTAACTCACTTTTAGATTTATTAAAATCACTATCAGAAAGTGGAGCAACACCAATATCCCAATTTAATTCGTTTTGAGTCCATTTAGTAAAAGTAGGTGCTGACATTGGATAATATGGAAGTTGTCTATATGAATACCAATCCTCTTTATCAAAGGTAATACCTACAACTTCAAATTCAACATCTATATCCTTAAAATAATTTTTAACATTTAAAATAACATTATGCATGATTTTTAAATCATCACTATGAGTAATTGTTCCAAAATATCCAATTTTAATATTTTCTCTTTGTTTAAATGGTTTTAAAGAAGAAATATTGCTTGTATGGTAATTTTTTACAATTTCAATATTATTAAAACCAAACTGTTTAAACTTATTAGCTAATTCTGGTGTAGATACTGTAATTAAATCAGCGCTTACAACAACTTTTTGAATATTATCTTTATTACCTAGAATATAATCATAAGAAGGATGATTAGGGTTTAATTCAATAAAATTATCATCAGTTTCATAAATTATTTTAATTCCCAATCGTTTAGCTCTTTTTAATATTTGTGTAGAATAAGGATTTACTCTTTGAATTACAATAATATCAAAAATTTTATCATTGATAATATTATCCATATTTATCTTTGGTAAGAGTTCTTTTCCATAAACAAAAAAGTGATAATCTCCAGTTTTACTAAGTTCTTTAAAAGGAGTGTGAATACGTATAAATGGACATGCATTCATATTATCATAAGAATCTTCTAAAAATACTCCAACTTTTATAGTATCTGTTGGATATAGTTGATTACTCTCAATATATTGAGTTAAAATATCTTCATCATAAATATAATAGTTATTTTTAAGCTCATTGGTAATTTTAGATGAAACATACTTGTTATATTGTTCATTGAGATTCTCATCTAAAGATTTAACAAAATTTTCCTCATCATTATTAATTTCACATTTATTAGAAAATCCTTTAGTAATATAGTGAATTAAAGGATCTGTTTCATCATTAATATCATTACGTTCTTTATAATAATATAAATCAAATAAAGGATTGATATATTCTGATTTAACTTCATCACTATCTATTTTAGAACCATTTCTAATATAGTCTAAGATTAATAAATTATATGGAACATTACTATGATATTTATGATAGATATCAACATTTATCAAACCTAATCCATTGATTTTATTATAGATTTTTTGTTCATCCTTAGAATCAAACATTAATCTATCAGGTTTTAATTTTTTAATTGATCTTAATGGTTTTGTAACTTTAAATGAATTAGAATTGAGCAATTCATTTTTTTCATTATTTAAAAATCCAATTCTACCAGCAGTATCAATTCTATAACCTGCCATTCCTTTAACATCATTTATTAAAAGATATAATTCTTCACGTGAAAGATCTAGAGTTTCACCTAATTCCATATTCCAAACTTTTTCTGTTATTTTTTCTCTTAAATTATCACTTGTAATTGGATTTGGAAACACAACTTTATGGTGATATTGTTTACCCTCTATTTCTTCTTTTGCCCAAAATTCGTTATCCCAATAATAAATAAGACTTACAGAAGGATGGAAATCATTTTTCCATGCCACATACGCAAAACTAAGTTGGTCTTGGTTTGTATATTTAATAATCTCATCCCACCAATCTTCCATTAAATCAATGATTTTAGGGTCGTTATGTTGTCTAAAAATAGCCCCCATAACTGCAAGACCGAAATGTTCTGGAAATCCTTCACTTTTATAAGATTCTACTTGCTCTTCCATTACTGCTCTAGGATATCTTGGAATAATTTTAGATGCCTTATATTCTTTATAAACACAATCTCTTTCAGTATGAACAACATTAATCATGTTAGAATCTTTTTTTAAGAATTTATAGATATATTCTCGAATACTTCCTTTAATTTTAAAAGTACCATCTAACCAAAAGCTATATTTGTATTCTGGAAGGTAAACATGAGGCAAAACCTTATATTGTTTTGCTTTACGATTATTATCTAATGTAGAGTCATCCATTAATCTAATTTCCCAAAAATCAGACTCTAAATCCGGATTATCTGAAAAACAAATATAATCAGTATTTTCATCAACAACATCAGGTATTTTTAAAGTATCATAATCTCCTGTAAAAGCTGTATAAATAACAAGTTTATTATTTTTAATATCTTCAATTAACTCGTCATTAGACTCTTTTTCCTTTGTAAAAAGGTCTCTATCAATATTATCTTTAGATACCTTTTTATAAGTTTCATAAATTTCCTCATACATTTAACTCATACCTCCCAAATACTCTTCTTTAAGGATGTCTAATACTTCATAGGCAAAATCATCACCATTATTTGATTTTATTTTAAATGTGTTATCCTTAGTATTAATTGAATCAATACCTTTTAAGACTAAATTATCATCTTGAACTAAAATTTTAATTAAATTAAGTCTTGAAACAATATCTTCAAAATTATAATCACTTTCAAAAGAAATAACTATATCA
>JABUVA010000034.1:9687-12364 GCA_021442885.1 Methanobrevibacter sp.
TCAGTAATTTTACATGAAATATAATCTCCTTCAATTGGATCAAAACGTAAAAGCTTAATATTTTCATAATTAGATAAATCAAAGGTTAAATCATTAACTTTAGAAAGATTATATCCAATTGAAACTTTTTCATCCTCATTAAATCCCTTACCTGTATCTATATAAAGACTAGCTATTGGATTAATTTTTGGCATTCTTAAAAAATATTTATATTTAGCTAAAAATGTTACAGCGTCATAATTGTTTAAATTAAGAATATCATTAGGATATAATAATCTAAAAGAAGATAGTGAATTGAGAAATTCAATATTCTCTTGATTAATACTTTTAAAATCCTTTTGAAGAGTTTTAACAATTTTTAATTCTTCTTGATAAAACCAATCATAATCATATAACCAGAATAAAATATCATCAACAAATTTTAAAATTAGCAAGTTAATATATTTGCTCTCATTAGGATATTTGTTAGTTAAATTAAAAAGTTCTTTAATAGAAAATGACAAATCTAATGGATTTTTTATATTAATTTTCTTAGTTACAGATTCTGGATTTTTTCTATAATTATTACCAATGTTTTTAGAAAGAAAAGTTCTTTTAGAGTTTAATAATGATTCAATAGCTACAAGATTATCATCATAAGTGGTATTTGAGAATTTTAAGTATTCATATAGATTTTTATGATATATTTTACCACAAGCTGAAGTAGAAAATACAAGCAATGGTTTTTCAGAAATTGAATTAATAACTTTATCTTGAGTTATTTGAGGCTTATGAATTGAATTTTCATCTTCAGGAAATATTCTCCAATTAGCTATTAATAAATCACAGTTATTAGATTTAATAGAATTTAAAGCTTTTTCAATAAAGTCTTCTTCTAAATAATCATCACTATCTAAAAATGTAAGATAATCTGAGTTTACATATTCCATTCCAGTATTTTTAGCAGCCCCTGCACCTTTATTCACTTTATGATTTATAATTTTAATTGTTGGATACTTACTTGCATATTCCTCCAAAATAGCTAATGAGTTATCTGTGCTTTTATCATTAACAATTATAACATTAATATTTTCAATCCCGATTGTCTGGTTTACAATACTTTCTAAAGATTTTTTTAAGTATTTTTCTTGATTATATACTGGGATTATAACACTGATTTCAATACTCATAATCAATCCTCATTTAAACATCTTTTTAAATTTGTTTTTAACTGAATTAGGTTCTTGGCTTTTTAAAAGTTCATTATATTGATTTTGTAAAATATCTAATTGGTTTTTATAATGATTTGTTAGAAATTTATATTCTTCTAATTCTCTTATTAAATCAAATTCTGTAGAATTGTTAGCTACTTTAATTGCTTTATAAAATGCAATATCTGAATAATGCCACTGATTAAATGAATTATCAACATCATTTAAGTTAAAATTATTATATTCTTTTTTAAGATGTTGAAAAAACTCATTTTTATAGCTTTCATCTACTGTTGAATATACAAATTTGAAATTAGCTATTAAGTATAGTAAAAAATCTTGATAGTGTTTATCTAAAATATCAGTTTTTTCAATTATTTCCTTGCTACTTTTTAGAATATCAAAGATATTTAATGATTTTTCCTTAGCATTACTCGTTATTGATTCATCACGAATTCTATAGTATAGCAGTTTTTTTCTTAAAATTGATACTTTAGAGGCTTTTAAAAATACTTTAAAGAAAAATAAAACATCTTCATAATTAAGACCTTGTGGAAACTCAACATTTAGTTCTTTTAAGAACTTAGTTTTGTATAATTTATTAAATGCTGAGTGAGGAATTTTAAATAAAACCTCTTCTACATCCTTATAATTAAATATTTTTCCATCAAATCTCTCATCTACAACTGAAATTAAACCATACTGGCCTTCTTCAATTTCTCCAGTATTTTCATGATAATTTACCATTTGATAAAAAAGCATGTCTAAATCAAGTTTTTTAGCCTCATTATATAGTTCTTCAAGTGCATTTAATTCAATCCAATCATCTGAGTCTATAAAAAATGTGTATTGGCCTTTAATATATTTCATTCCAGTGTTTCGAGCTCCGCTTAATCCTTTATTTTCTTGTGATATTATTTGGATTCTTGAATCCTTTGATGCATATTCTTCTAAAAAAGCTAATGAATTGTCTGTTGAACCATCATTAACACAGATTATTTCAATATCTTTAAGTGTCTGGTTTATTAAGCTATCTAAACATTGATTTAAATATTTTTCAACATTATAGACTGGAACTACCACTGAAACTTTAATATTAGAGCCCATTTTACCATCTATTCTAAATACATTTTTCTATAATACTCTTGATATTCACCAGATTTTACTTGATCCATCCATTCTTGATTATTTAGATACCATTGAATTGTTTCTTTAATTCCAGTTTCAAAAGTATATTTAGGTTCCCATCCAAGTTCTTCTTGAATTTTAGTTGAATCAATAGCATAGCGTCTATCATGACCTAATCTATCATCAACATATTTAATTAATGATTCATCTTTGCCTAAATCTTCAAGGATTAATTTAACAATTTCAATATTTTGTTTTTCATTGTTTCCACCAATATTATAAACTTCTCCAACTTTTCCTTCATGTAATACTAAATCAATAGCTGAACAATGGTCATATACATGTAACCAGTCACGTAT
>JABUVA010000034.1:12534-14910 GCA_021442885.1 Methanobrevibacter sp.
GCTTTTGATGCTGAATATGGACTATTTGGTTGTAGTGGAGTATTTTCAGTAAAATAACCTTCAGATCCAAGGCTTCCATATACTTCATCAGTAGATATTTGGATATATTTTTTAACCTCTCCATCTTTTGCTGCATTTAGAAGGACTTGTGTTCCTAAAACATTACTTTTAATAAATATTTCAGGATCCTCTATACTTCTATCAACATGACTTTCAGCTGCAAAATTTATAACATAGTCACAATCTTTAACAATATCATTAACAAGCTCTTTATCAGCAATATTACCTTTAACAAAAGTGTAATTTTTATTAAACTCTACACTTTTAAGATTTTCAAGATTACCACAGTATGTAAGTAAATCTAAATTAACAATTTCATAATCTGAGTATTTATCTAACATATACTTGATAAAGTTACTTCCAATAAATCCTGCTCCACCAGTTACTAATATTCTAGTCATCTCATCACCTAAAATTTAATTTTGGTTTCTTTAAGACTTTTCCATTTCTCATCTTTTTCAGATAATATAATTTCGTCAATACCATCAAGAGGCCAATCAATAGCTATTGTTTCATCATCCCATTTGATTCCACCTTCATCTTCACCATGGTAAAATTCTGTACATTTATATACAAATTCAGCCTCTTCTGATAGCACTAAAAATCCATGTGCAAATCCTTTAGGGACAAATAGCTGTTTCTTATTTTCTTCAGATAGTATTGCACCAAACCATTTTCCATAAGTTTCAGAACCTTCCCTTAAATCAACACCAACATCAAAAACTTCTCCTTTAATTACACGAACTAGTTTACCTTGAGGATAATTAATTTGGAAATGAAGGCCTCTTAAAACACCTTTAGAAGATTGTGACTGATTATCCTGTACAAATGTTAAATCATAACCTGCATCTTTAAAATCTGCTTCATTATATGTTTCCATAAAGTATCCTCTTTTATCTCCGAATACAGCCGGTTCTACTAAAAACATTCCATCTATACCAGTATCTGTAAATTTAAATTGTCCCATTTTATCTTCCTGCTAAATTAAATAAATATTGACCATAATCTGTCTTTTTAAGTTCTTCTGCTGTTTCTAAAAGTTGTTCTGTAGTTATATAACCTTTATAATATGCTATTTCTTCAAGACAAGCAACATAAAGTCCTTGTCTTTTCTGAATAGTTTCAATAAAATTAGAAGCTTCAAGTAAACCATCATGAGTTCCTGTATCAAGCCAAGCCATTCCCCTACCTAGAAGTTCAACTTTAAGTTTTCCTCTTTTTAAGTATTCTTCATTAACAGAAGTTATTTCAACTTCTCCTCTAGGAGAGGGTTCTACATTTTTAGCTATTTCAATTACATCATTATCATAGAAATAAAGTCCTGGAACTATATAGTTTGATTTAGGATTTTCAGGTTTCTCTTCAACTGATAAAACATTACCTTCTTCATCAAATTCAACAACACCAAAAGCTTCTGGGTTATTGGTATAATATCCAAATATAACTGCCCCTTCTTCTAATTGTCTTGATCTTTCTAATATTTCAGTAAATCTATGACCATGAAATATGTTATCTCCTAAAATAAGAGCCACATCATCATCCCCAATAAACTCTTCACCTATTATAAATGCTTCTGCAAGTCCATTAGGGTTTTCTTGAACTTCATAGCTAAAATTTATACCAAGTTTACTTCCATCGCCTAATAATTCTTTAAACATTGGAGTGTCTCTTGGAGTGGAAATGATTAAAATATCTTTAATTCCTGCAAGCATTAAAACAGAAATTGGATAATAAATCATTGGTTTATCATAAATAGGAACTAATTGTTTAGATATTGCTTTTGTAATAGGATATAGGCGAGTACCAGACCCTCCTGCAAGTACAATTCCTTTCATTATTCATCACCTTTTAAAATTTCTACATAATCTTTAATAGCTTTTTTATAACTTCTTAATGGTTTAAATCCATTTTCAACCCATTTTTTATTATCTAAAACAGAGTAAGATGGACGGGGTGCAGGTCGTGCAAACTCTTTTGCAGTTACAGGAGTTACTTTAACATCAACATTAGCTATTTCAAATATTAATTTTGCAAATTCAAACCAAGAACAGCTATCTGAATTAGTTATATGATAAATTCCATAATAATCTGTTTTAATTAATTCAGAGATTGCTTTAGCTAAATCATAAGTATAAGTAGGAGTTCCAACCTCATCATATACAACAGTAAGAGCATCATGTTCTTTAGCTAATTCTAACATAGTTTTAGGGAAATTTCCTCCATTACGCCCATATAACCATGCTGTTCTAATAATAAAGTATTTATCTAGAATCTCCAAAATAGCTTCTTCTCCTTTTAATTTACTTTTACCATAAA
>JABUVA010000034.1:15015-21585 GCA_021442885.1 Methanobrevibacter sp.
GCTAATGCAAGATTTTTAACACCCTCACCATTTACAGCATATGCTAAATCCTGATTTTCCTCACAACCATCAACATTTGTATAAGCTGCAGAGTTAATAACAATATCTGGATTCTCATTTTTGATAAAATCCATTACATTATTTTTATCTGTAATATCCAATGTTTTAGAGGTTGTATTGATTAAAATGTTATCCTCTTGAAGAACTTCAATAAGATCATGACCTAACATTCCATTAGAACCTGTAATTAATATCTTCATAATATTCTCCATTACATAATTGCTATATGTTTTTATTTGAATATCTTAAAATTTAAAAATTTGCATTAAATTTTTTATAAACTTAATAATTAAAATATAGAATTTAAGCTAACATTTTAAATAACAGTAGAAATGATGCTTTTAAAACACAATTAGAAAAAATAAAAGTTAATTTATATAAAAAAGTATAATTTAATATAAATTAAAAATATATATACTAACTTGGAGTTAAAATATGAAAATTTGCATTATAGGACAAGGGTATATAGGTCTTCCAACAGCTGCACTGTTTACAGCAAATAATTGTGATGTAGTTGGAGTGGATATAAATGAAATAATTGTTAATCGTTTAAACAATGGTGAAGTCCATATAGAAGAACCTGGAATATCTGATGTTATTAAAAAATCATTAGAAAATGGCAAATACCATGCATCACTAACTCCTGAAAAAGCAGATGCTTTTATAATAACAGTTCCAACTCCTTATGTTATGGAAAATTATAGCTGTGATTTAAGTTATGTTAAAAAAGCATGTGAAAACATACTTCCTTATCTAGAAAAAGGAAATACGATTATTATCGAATCTACAATAGCTCCAATGTCAACTGATGAAGAAATTAAACCTATTTTCGAAAATGCTGGATTTAAAGTAGGGGAAGATATTTATCTTGCACATTGTCCTGAAAGAGTTCTTCCAGGAAAAATAATGTACGAACTTGTTCACAATGACCGTATTATTGGTGGAGTCACTGAAAAATGTGCCCAAAAAGCTAGTGAAGTTTATAGAGAATTTGTTAAAGGAGAACTAATGCAAACAGAAGCTAAAACTGCTGAAATGTCAAAATGTATGGAAAATACCTATAGAGATGTAAACATTGCACTTGCAAATGAACTTGCAAGAATTGGTGGTGAAATTGGTGTTAATGCATTAGAAGTAATTGAACTTGCAAATAAACACCCTAGAGTAAATATACACTTACCAGGTCCGGGAGTAGGAGGACACTGTCTTGCAATAGACCCTTATTTTATTTATTCAAAAGCACCAGAAATAGCTAAAATAATTAAATTAAGCAGAGATACTAATAACAGTATGCCAGATTTTGTAGTTGAAAATGTTAAAAAAATTATTCCTAAAGGAAAAATAGCTATTTTTGGACTTGCATATAAAGGAAACACAGATGATGATAGAGAAAGTCCATCATATGAAATAATAGGCAAACTTAAAAGTATAGGTTATGAAATTGGTATTTATGATCCTCATGTAAACCCTCAAAGCGACTTAAATGAGGCTATTAATAATGCAGATTTAATTGTAGTTCTTTCTGATCATGCAGAATTTAAAGAATTGGATTATGATTTAATAAAAGAAAATATTGAAAATCCTATAATATTCGATACAAAAAATATAATAAAAGAAGTTCCTGATGGAATTACACTTTATAATTATGGTAATCTTTATAAAATTTAATATGGCGGTATTAAATGAGTAATAATAGTATTTGGAATAAACTTTTAAGTTCAAAAAAAGGTAGCTATGATGTTGGAATATCTCCAGATAGATTAATGGCTTTTAATGATGCAATATTTGCAATAGCTATTACTTTACTTATTTTAACTATAGCTCTTCCAGATGCTTCATTTGAAAAATCACGTGGAGTTTTAAATTTTTTATTTGCTTCAGCTAGATATATGGTTACTGTTTTAATTAGTTTTATTATTTTAGGTGAATATTGGATACAACAACACCATTTTATTAAACTGGAAAAAATTGATATTAAATTTTTATGGATGAATATTTTCTATTTATTATTTATAATGTTTATTCCGTTTTCAACCTCTTTAATGTGTAAATATGATCATTTAAAGATATCTGAAGTAATATTTGGATTTGTAATTACTGTTTCATCATTATTATCCCTACTTATGTATTGGTATGCCTCTAAAAATGATTTATTAGAAGTTAAAAACAAGGTGGAAAATAGATATGCTATAAAATCACTATCTTTCTTAATTATCATAACAATCATAATAAATCTTTTAGTATATTTTGTATCACCTTTAGCATTAGTTTTATTTATTTTAATACCTATAATTTCAGTCTTCTTAGAATATAAAAGAAATAAAGAAATGGATGATAAAAAAATAGAAATTTATGATAAATCAAGTCTTTTAACTAATATTAAAAAAGATAGAATAATTGAATTTATGTTAACTTCAAAAATAGAGGAATATATTAATGAAAATTATCCTAATTATGATGAATTAGATGAAGAAGAAAAAGTAAATGTTAAATTAGAAGCTTTAGAAGACTTAGAAGTACAACTTGACATATTTATTGATATGGGAAAAAAAGAAGTAATAAAAAATGCTAAAAAAAAGAAAATAATGGATTCAAATTAAGTAGAAATTAAAAATCAATAGACTGATCTACATTAATTTGATTGCCATTCCAAGCTTTCAAAGAACTCCATTCTTCATAAGGACTTGACCAAAATGGATCATTTTGTGGTAGTCCTAAAGGTAAAAATACATTACAACACATATAAAGAGCCCCTGTTTCAATTGTTTCTTCAGCAGCCTCTTTTTGATGACCATTAATTCCAATAGCTAACCAATCTCCTTCTAAGAAATTTTGGTTTTCTTGAAATTGTGACTTTAATACTTGTGTCAAACCACACCTAACTTGTGCTGGAGTAATATTAGAAGGTAAAATTTTAATCAATGCTGCTTGTGATAATGCATGGAAAATACCAGTTCTATAAGTTAATGATTCGCCAATTAAAGGATAACTTCCTGTTGGAGAAATAATTCTTTCTAATTGTGAAGCTAATCTACTTGTTCTCATTAGCTGTTTGTTTAAGAATTCATTTCCTTTTACATTGTACTTTCTCATAACCATTAAAATATCGTTTAATAATGGATGGATAATAGTGCTATTTTCATAACCTACTTTAAACTTATTTCCATCATTGTAAATACCATCACCTAAATACCATTCATCCCAAAACTTAAGTATTCCGTAGTTTAAACGTTCTAAGTCACATTCACCAGTGAATTCTAAAAGTGCTGCTTCAATCATTGATGTATAAAGTAACCAATGATTATCATATGGAGCAATAATCCTTGTATTTTTAAAATTTGTTATAATTTTAGCTTGAACTTCAATTGGTAAATTAGACCAAATTTGATGTTTAGATCTTAACAATCCTTGAGCAAAGATAGCTGAACTTGCTAAAGAATATTTTGGCTCTGAAAAATTAAGATAATCATCACTATTAGGATTTACTACATTTTCAATACTTGTTAAAGTTAGTCCAACAAACTTTTCACGAAGTCTGCCTTCTGGAGTTGCATCTACCTTTAAATTTAACCATGGTGAAATTCCATTAAAGACTCTAGAAAAGGCCCCTAAATGAGAAAATTTTTTCATTTCATCGGATGATGATTCAAACGGCATATTTTTCTTTAAATTGCCCTTTTTTAGATTATTCAATACAGGAAATGCAATTTTTTCTAATGTATCGACCCAAAAAGCTCTATCATCAAAAACATCAGATTGTTTATTAAACTCGAGCTCTTCAACATCAATATCTGGTTCTTCACTTTTTTTAAAACGCCCAAAAATAGATTTACTCATAATAGTATATTTTAATATACATAATATATAAATCTTAATAATGTATATTATTTTTTTAATAATGTTTCAAAATTATAATTTAAAATGAGGTTTAAATATGCCAAAAACAATGTCAGAAAAAATATTATCAAAAGCCAGTGGGAATGAAAATGTTGAAGCTGGTGATATAGTATTTGCAGATATCGATGTTGCAATGGTGCATGATTTAACAGGTCCTCTTGCAGTACAATCATTTAATGAGATTGGGACAGAAAAAGTATGGGATTCTTCAAAAATTGTGATACCATTTGATCATCAAGTTCCTGCTGATTCAATTGACTCTGCTAATAATCATATTGTTATGAGAAAATTTGTAAAAGAACAGGGAATAGAGAATTTTTATGATGTTAATGTAGGAGTATGCCACCAAATACTTCCAGAATTAGGACATGTTGTTCCTGGTGAAGTTGTCGTAGGTGCAGATTCACATACATGTACATATGGTGCTTTAGGAGCATTTTCAACAGGTATTGGTTCTACTGACATGGCCATGGTATTTTCTGAAGGAAAACTATGGTTTAAAGTACCTGAAACTAATAGATTTGAAATAACAGGTAAATTAAAAGAAAATGTTTATGCAAAAGATGTAATTTTAAATATTATTGGTCAAATGGGCGCTGATGGTTCAACCTATAAGGCTTGTGAATATGCAGGTGAAACAGTAGAAAATATGACTGTTTCTGATAGAATGGTTCTTTCAAATATGGCTATTGAAATGGGTGGGAAAACCGGTTTAGTAGAACCTGATGAAAAAACTATAAAATATGTTGAATCAAGATCCAATAAACCTTATCAAATATTTAAAACAGATTTAGATGCTGATTCATTAACAGTTTATGATATTGATGTTAGTGAACTTGAACCACAAGTAGCTTGTCCTAATAATGTAGATAATGTAAAACCTGTAAGTGAAGTAGACCAAGAAATTGACCAAGTATTTTTAGGGTCATGTACTAATGGAAGATTAAGTGATTTAAGAGATGCTGCTAAAATATTAAAAGGAAATAAAGTAGCAAAAGGGACAAGAATGTTAGTTATACCAGCTTCTAAAGAAATTTATACAAAAGCCCTTGATGAAGGATTAATTAAAATATTTGTTGATGCAGGTGCACTTGTCTCAGCACCATGTTGTGGACCTTGTTTAGGAGGACATATTGGAATTATTGGTCCAGGTGAAGTAAGTCTTTCAACATCTAACAGAAACTTTAAAGGAAGACAAGGAAGTCCAGATGGAGAAGTTTATTTATCCTCTGCTGCAGTAGCTGCTGCATCTGCGCTTGAAGGAAGAATTGTAGTACCAGAGTGAGAATATGAAAGGAAAAGTATGGAAATTTGGAAATGATATCGATACAGACATTATACTTCCAGGAAGATATTTAATTTATACTGATGAAGAACAATTATCCCAACACTGTATGGAAGGTTTAGACGAGGATTTTAATGAAAAATTTAATGCAGGAGACTTTATTGTTGCTGGAAATAATTTTGGATGTGGATCATCACGTGAACATGCTCCAATTGCACTAAAAGGCCTTGGAGTCGCAGCTGTAATTACAGAATCATTTGCAAGAATTTTTTATAGAAATGCAACAAATGTTGGAGTTCCACTACTTGAAGCACCTGGAATTACTAAATTAGTAGAAGAAGGTGATGAAATTGAAGTAGATATGGAAAAAGGTATAATCACCAATAGCAAAGGTGAAACAATTACTTTTAAAAAATTACCTCCATTAATGTTAGAAATTTTAGAAAAAGGTGGTTTGATTGAGTACCTCAAAGAAAAAAACAAACAATAGATATGAAATAGCTGTAGTTCCAGGAGATGGAATCGGTCAAGAAGTAATGGAAGCTACTATATCTGTTTTAGATGGTCTTAATTTAGATTTTGACTATGTTTATGGAGAAGCTGGTGATGAATGTATGGAAAAAAATGGAATTCCACTTCCCCACAAAACACTTGAAATAATAAAAAATGCTGATGCTTGTTTATTTGGAGCAGCTGGTGAAACTGCAGCTAATGTAATTATTAAAATACGTCAAGAAATGAAAATGTTTGCTAATTTAAGGCCGGTAAAATCATATCCCAACACTAAATCATTATCTGATGATATAGATTTTATGATTGTTCGTGAAAACACAGAAGGAATGTATATTACCGAAGAAGAAGAATACACTCCTGAAGGTGCAATAGCTAAACGTATTATTACACGTGAAGCAGAAGAACGTATTATAAGATATGCATTTGAATATGCAAAAGAAAACAATAAAAGTAAAGTAACTGCAGTTCACAAAGCTAATGTACTTAAAAAATCTGATGGATTATTTAAAGAAATATTTTATGAAGTAGCTAAAGAATATCCTGATATTGAAGTTGAAGATTTCTATGTAGATGCAACTGCAATGTACCTTATTACAAATCCTCAAAGCTTTGAAGTGATTGTTACCACTAATCTCTTTGGAGATATTTTATCTGATGAAGGTGCTGGTATTGTTGGAGGCCTTGGATTATTACCTTCAGCTAATATTGGAGAAGATGGTGCTTTATTTGAACCTGTTCATGGTTCTGCACCAGATATTGCAGGGCAGAAAAAAGCAAATCCTACTGCAATGCTTCTAACTGCTGCAATGATGTTA
>JABUVA010000034.1:21706-27695 GCA_021442885.1 Methanobrevibacter sp.
ATGAAATTAAAGCAAATTTATAAGTGATTGATGTGAGTACTGAAAATTTAAAACCAGGAATAACAGCAATTATTCCAACATGTGGTGGAGAAGAGTATATTGAAAATATTTTAAATTCTCTTAAAGAACAAACTCTTGACTATAATCTTTTTGAAGCCATTTTTATTATTAATGGAGAATTAGATAGTACTCCTAATATTCTTGAAAAATTTCAAAAAGATAATCCAAAACTGAATATAATAGTAGCTACAAGTGAAAAAGGAGTCTGTCCAGCTCGTAATGTAGGAATAGACATTGCGAGTAAAGAATATATTATATTTATAGATGATGATGATTTCATAAGCCCCAAATATTTTGAAAAATTATTAGAGCATGCTAAACCAGGTCGCATCGTTATTGGTACTTTTATGAATAAAAATGAATTTACAGGTGAAATAGAGGAGTTTTATTTAACACCGCCCCTTCTTAAAAGAAGTGGAGTTATAGAAGATGCTTATACATATATGCCAGATATTCTTGTCATTACTACAGATAAATTAATACCAACAAAAGATGTTAAAAACTCAACTTTTAATCCAAATCTTAAAAATGGAGTTGATATAGGATATTACTCTATTTTTTATGCTGAAAATGATTTTGAGTTTTATGTAGTTGATAAAGATGAAGATGCTATATACTACAAGTGTGACCGATTTAATTCAATTTCTAGAAAGCCACTATCCTATGATTTTAACATTTCTGATCGTTTAAAAGTAATTAATGATATTAATCGTGGAATCAAGCTAGCAAGAACACAAGAGAGAAGGAGTTTTATTGAAAGCTTAAGTGCAGGGCAAGTTTTAAGGATAAATGAATATCTTAGAGCACATCCTGAGGATTTAGAAAAGGTAATAAAAGATATAAATAGCTATAATTTTGATTTTTTCCCTTATAAATATTTTAATGAAGATTTAAGCAAACTTGATAATCCCAATAATGAATTAATAATATCATATGCATTTTCTCCAACTAATACAACAACAAGTAATGTAATAGCTAAAAAAATATTAACAGATAAAAATAATGTTAGTGTGATTTGTGCTTCATTAGATAATTTAAACAAAGATTATACCTTTGAAAAATTTGTAAATCAATTTATTATTGATAAAATGGTTATTGATTTACCTTTTAACATAACATTAGAAAATATGATGCAATTTGTAGAAATGGGTCTTGCTGAATTAAATAAAAGGCCAACATATGATAAAATATATAGTATAGCTTATTTTACACCAAGTCATTTACTAGGATACTATTATAAAATAAATAACAAGGATACATTTTGGAGTGCTGAGTTTTCAGACCCTTTAATATATAATATGAATGGAGACTATCAAACCCCTGAAATTAAAGATGAAAATTTAGTAAAAGAAATTAACAAAACCCTTCCAAAAGAATTTGATAAAATAAAAACTACAGATACGATAAACTATGTATTAGAATATATTACATACATCTTTGCAGATGAGCTTATATTTACTAATGAAAATCAAAAAGAAGTTATGATTGAAAATTTCCCTAAACTTAGTAAAATTATTAATAATAAATCAAAAATAGTTCCTGCTCAAACATTAGCAGATAAATATTATTATTTTAAAGAAAGTCACTATCCAATTGATAACAACTACATTAATTTTGCATACTTTGGAGTAATATTTGGTAATAGAAATTTTGAAGAATTTATAAATGGTTTTGATAATTTACATGATGAATTTAAAGATAAATTTAGACTTCATTTATTCAGTCCAAATAAAACAATGTTTGAACAAATTTTAAGTTCTGATATCCTTTCAAAAACCACTATAAATCAAAATGTTGAATTTTTAGACTTTTTAAATCTTACAACAAAATTTGATGTTTTACTTGTAGAAGATAGTCTAATAGATGGATTATATTCAAAAAATCCTTTCTTACCTTCAAAAATATCTGATTATGAAGGAAGCGGAACAGATATTTGGGCTATTTGTGATAATGGAAGTATAATGGATCAAATAGATTTGAAATACAAGTCATATTTAAAAAATCCTGAATCATCAAAAAATGTAATTAATAAAATTATGTCTGATAAATTAAATAAAAGTGTTGAATTAGATGATTTTGATTTAAATAGCTATTTAAAACAGAGAAATGTTCATTTAACCAAAAAAATCGAAGAACTTATTTCTGTAGCTGAAGATGAATTTAGAAAAGACGAAGAATACGAAGCTAGAATTCAAAATCTAGAAGTTGAAAACCAAAACCTAAAAAAAGAACTTGAAAGTGAANAAAAAAAGAACTTGAAAATGGCATTATACAAAAACTATTAAAAAAGATTAAAAACTAAAAAAACTTAATATAAAATATAATAAAAAGGAGCTAAAAAAATGAAAATTTCAAAATTAAAAAAACTTTCAGCAATACAACTCATTGCATTGTTTATCATATTAATTATGGTTCTTAGTGCGGTTGCTGGATTTATTCTACTTGTAGTTTCTGGATAAATGTTAAATAAATAATTAGGAAGTGTAAAAATGGTAAAATATAGAATTGGTGCTGTAGTAGCAGAATTTAATTTTGATATAACTCAAATGATGTTAGGTCTTGCTAAAGAAGAAGCTAAAAATAGAGATTGTGAAATAACTCAAGTGGTTACTGTCCCTGGAGTATTTGATATGGGTTTAATTGTTAAAAAATTACTTGAAAAAGATGATATTGATGCTGTAGTTGCAATTGGTGCTGTAATTGAAGGTGCAACAGACCATGACCAAATTGTAGCTCAACATGCTTCTCGTAAAATAGCTGACTTATCATTAGAATATGAAAAACCAGTCACACTTGGTATTAGTGGTCCTGGAATGACAAGACTTGATGCTCATAGACGTATTGAAATGGGTAAAAAAGCTGTTGATGCTGCAATAAAAATGTGTGATAGATTAAGAGAAATTTAGATGATTAAATGGAAATTTTAAACCCCAAACAATTAAAAGAAAAATTTAATGACCCTTGGATTGCTCCATATGAGAAAGTTTTAACTTTAGTAGATGGAGATAAAGTTGAACTAGTTGAATTTCATCCTTGTGTTTCTGGTTCTCACTGGTTACTTAATCAATACAAAAACAACAGTGAATTAATTGATTCTGCTTACCGTGATGGAAATAAACATGTTTATTCATGTCATGTTGGAACTGCTCCATTAGATCTTAAAGCTAGTTTTAATGCTGCTGGAATAGATGAAATTTCTGTTGATGGCGATGAAGTTCGAGTAACTCATTCTGGACTAGCAGGAGCTGGTGTTGGAGCTGGGATGTGTAGAGGTATGGGTGAAGGAGTAAAATATATTGAACTTTTAGAAGTTGGAGGAGGTTCAAAACCTGGAAAAGCAACTGTAGTAACTCCTAAACTTGAAAAAGTAGTTATAGGTATTGATGATACTGATACCAAAGATGAAGGTGCTACTTGGACAATGGCCCATAATTTAGGTGTTGAACTTAAAAATGAAGGTTTTGAATATTTAGACCATATAATTGTTCAATTATATCCTCATAATCCTCATAAAACCCAGAATTGTGTTTCTATTGCTTTAACTTTTGCAGTTGAAAGTGATAAAAAAGAGGAGTTAATTAATAGAGTAATTGAACTTCTTAAAAGAGACACTTTATCTGATAAAACTGCAATAGCTATTTTAGAGGGACTTGATATTCCTTCAAAGTTAAAAGAATACTCAATAGCTACAAAAAGTGGAATGATGGATGTTGAGACTGCTGAAAAAGTTGCAGAAGAATTAAACATTCCATTAATAGCTGTTACTGGAAATCAAGGAAAAATTGGTGCATTAGCGGCTCTTGGACTCTATAATGATGTTGAAGAAGCTGTGAAAGTTTATGATAAAAAATAAACTTTCTTATTTTTTTTAAAAAAGAAATTAAAATATATTAGTTTTGAATTCTAGAAATTTACCTTGCCCACTTTCTAAAAATACATTTTGAGATTTAATATTATCTTCCAAAACTGAAATTTTAATACTATGGCTTCCTGTATTAAATAAATAAGTACTATTTTTAGATACATTAGTGAAATTTAATAATCCTATAACATTATTATCATATGAAATACTATAGCTTGCATTCTCATTATAACAACCATATATATAACCATATGATACATTATCAATCTCAACATTTAATTTTAAAGCATTATTATCCTGATCAGTAATTATAAAATTCTCTATAAGAGAAACATTATAAATTGAACCTTTACTATGATGAGCTATAGATCCATCAAAAATTGTATTTAAACGACTATTTTGAATTGAATGGCCATCTTTAATATTGAAAACTTTTTTAACATCATTTGGAAGTCTCATTATATTGGCTTCATCAGGCCTTGTTTCATTAATTCCGTAATCAATTCCATTAATTGTAATAGTATCATTATATCCAAATCCTAAAGTATCTAAAGCTTCTGATGGAATACGTAGAATATTAGATTCATCTTGAAGTGCAGAATCAACTATAAATGGTCCTCTAATAGATATGGTGCTATCTACATCATGGGAAAATATAATAAGATTTCTTGATGCAGGTTCAATAGAAATAGATCCATTTTCAAAAGTAGCTGTTCCTAAAAATGTTGAAATCATTAAAACTAATATTACAACAGAAATAAGAACTGGAAAGTGTATTTTAATAAAGGATTTAATTAAATTTTTTCTTGGAATTCTTTTAAACATATCAACAGACTTTATAATTACTTTAATAAAATAGTAAATAGATAAAGCAAATCCAATAACAAGAATAATGACACCTAAAGCTAAAGGAATTGGTCTAACAAAGAATATAGTGAAAAGCCCTAATATTATTAAAGATAAACCAACAACAAGCATCCTAATATAAAATCCGATGTTATCAATCATCACAACACGGCCATATTTATTAGCACGATCCATAATAGTTCTAACAACTTCATTTGCCATAATATTCAAATCAGATAATGAAGACATATCATGCTCAATTTCTCCAATATCCACCTCTGTAATTGAAATTCCATAAACATCAGCATCTAAAACTATACCTACATCTACACCATAATCAGATTCAAATTTAATTTTTTTAAGTGCAGATTTTTTAGCAGCAAATTGACCACTTAATGGTTGTTCAAAAGAAATTTCAGGGAAAAAAAAGTTTAATAAAGGTTTTGCAGTTAATTCAGTTACTCTTCCACTTGCACGAGCAAATTTAGTTTTTGTAATTTCACTTTTACCTTCTAAAATTGGTTTAATAATAGCTTCAACTTTGCTAGTAGTAAGATTAGATATATCAGCATCAATAAAAGCAATAATGTCAGCATCTGTGTATTTATAACCAGTTTTAATAGCTTCACCCTTACCCTTGTTGACATCATGAGATATAACAGTAGCTCCTGCTTTTCTAGCTATTTCTGCAGTATCATCTGAAGATCCATCATCAACAACAATAACCTCATCAACACATCTTACATTCTTTACTACATCAATAACAGCCTTAACATTTTCTGATTCGTTATAAGCTGGAAGAATAGCTACTACTTTTTGATAACTTTTATTAGAAGTTTTAAAAGTAGCTAATAAAAAAGCAAGAAGTACTAAAAACCAAGCCAAATTATTCACCATTACATAACTTAAATTAATAATAAAATTATGTTTTTTAATTAGTATAAAGTTTTTTATAAAAATAGAATAGTTAAAAAATAATGTAATTAAATATTAATCTTCTTTATCTTTTTGTAATTTTAACAATGTTAAAAAGTGCTCAAAGTCTTGATTATGATTTCTTTTAATAACATGTAAAATAACACCTGTAAAAAAGATTATAATAGCAACAATACCTATAGCAGAACTTATAATTAGTGTTGGAATCTTATCTACAAATCCGTTCTGTAAATAATTAATAAAAATTGGTAAAAAGTAAGCTAAAGAAATAAGTAATAGAATTAT
>JABUVA010000034.1:27718-32147 GCA_021442885.1 Methanobrevibacter sp.
GGGCGTTTATCTCTAACATATGAAAAAATTAAAAGCATAACTTTAAATCCATCTGAATAAGTATTTAATTTAGATTCACTTCCTTCAATTCTATCTTTATAAATAATAGGTATTTCTTTTATTAAAAAATTATGATTAAGGGCAAATATACTCATTTCAGTCTCTATTTCGAATTCTTTAGAGGAAATTGGAAATGACTTTACAAAATCATAACTAAAAGCCCTCATACCTGTCATAATATCATTTAAATTACTATTAAATAGAGTGTTAATAAATTTACGAACCATTATATTTCCAATATTATGAAATCTTCTTTTATTTTCTTCTGAATAAGTACCTGATAACCTATCACCAATTACCATATCGGCTTGTTTGGATAATACAAGTTCTTCCATCTTAGAAGCTGAATCTGCAGGGTATGTGTCGTCTCCATCAACTAGAATATAACAGTCAGCATCAATATCTCTAAACATTGATCTAACAACATTTCCTTTTCCTTGTCTATATTCCTGTTTTACAATAGCTCCTGCTTCTTTAGCTATTTTAGATGTATTGTCTGTAGAGTTGTTATCATAAACATATATATCAGCATGAGGTAGTGCTTTTTTGAAGTCAACTACTACATTTTTAATTGTAATTTCTTCATTATAACATGGAATTAAAACAACAGTTTTCATATGTTATTATTTTTTAATGATTTTATAATTAAATTTTTTTATAGGAAATTTAATAATGTAATTTTTCCTTTAATAAATAGAATGATTATTAATTATTAAATATGTAATGAATAATCATGTTAGATGTGTTTAAGTTGATTAAAAAAAATAAAATTTTAAATTTTGATAAAACTAAAATAAAAAAACTTTTAATACTATAAAAGTATAAATATTATATCGTTGTTAAACTTTAATTTTAAAAAGAGGTGACATATTTGAATGAAAATGTAAAAGTAATATCTCCTACTTCAAGACAAGAAGGTCATGCAGAATTATACATGAAAGTCGACGATGAAGGAATTGTTACAAAAGGAATGTACTTTAGTATTACTCCTGTAAGGGGTATAGAAAAGATGGTTCTTGACAAAAGACCTGAAACTGGGCCTGTATTATGTCAAAGAATTTGTGGAGTTTGTCCAATCCCACATACTTTAGCTTCTGTAGAAGCTATGGATGCTGCTCTCGGTACTGAAGTGCCTAAAGCTGGAAAACTCTTAAGACAAATTACTTTAAGTGCTCACAACATAAACAGTCACGCAATTCACCACTTCTTAATTGCACCAGATGTTGTCCCTGATGACTTATTTGCAACTGCAGTTAAAAGTGTTGGTGAAGTAAGAAAAGCTACTCAATTTGTTGTAGATACTATTGCAGGTGAAGGTATCCACCCATCAGATATCAGATTAGGTGGTATGGCAAGAAACATTTCACCATTAGCTAAAGATAAATTAATTGAAAAAATGACTGCTTTAAAAGGCACTCTCGAAAATCACGTTGAATTAATCAAAGATTTAGTTCACAAAGCTGATTTCCCAGAAGACTTAGGTAAAGTTGATGTACCACTCTTTGTATCAGACCCTACTTACGGAAACACTGATGCTTTCCCACTTGATAAGTTAACCGAAGTATTACCAGAAGCATGGTATGGTGATGAAGCTGTAGGTAAAAGAGCTTGTACCGTTATCCCATTATTAGATGGTAAAAATGTTGAAACCGGACCAAGAGCTAGAATGGAAAAATTCGAAGGATTCAAAGGTAAAGGAATTACTGCTCAACATATTGCAAGAGCTGAAGAAATGCTCGTAAGTTACAATGATGTTTTAACTAAATTAGATGAATTAGATACTTCTGCATCTGCTAGAGCTGAATTTGATCCAAGAGGTACTGGTGAATTAGGTATTGGTGTAATCGAAGCACCAAGAGGAACCAACGTCCACATGGCTAAAGTTGTAGATGGAAAAACCAAATTCTACTCAGCTATTGTACCAACTACCTGGAACATACCTACTATGGGACCTGCAACTGAAGGATTCTCACATGAATTAGCTCCACATGTAATCAGAGCATATGACCCATGTTTATCCTGTGCTACTCACGTAATGGTTGCTGATGAAGAGGAAAAAGTAATTAAAAATGAATATATGAAAATTTAAGCAATTGGGATTTTTATGCCTTATGATGTAGAAACCATGGTTGTCGGATGTGGAAACATCCTTTATAAAGATGACGGATTTGGATCAGTTGTTGTTCAAGAGTTAAAGAAATATTTTGAAGAAAATTCTTTACCTGAAGAGACTGAAATAGTTGATGGTGGAACTGGAGCATCATATCATTTATTCACATTTCCAAAAGAATGTTGGAAAAAAGTAATTATAGTTGATTCCATTGAATTTGATGGTGAACCTGGAGAAATTAAAATCTTCACACCTGATGAAGTTCCTGGTGGAAGATACGAAAATCCACATGCTAAACCTGGCGAACACCTTCTAAAAGAACTCGAAAAACAATGTGAAGTAAAAATTATTGGATGCCAACCAAATGAAGTTCCTGAAATCGACATTGACATGGGTTTAACTACACCTGTTAAAAAGGCAGTTCCTGAGGCTATTAATATTATTTTAAATGAAATAGGGGCTATATAATGTTTTCAAAACTTAAAAAAGCATTAGGTGGATCAGATGAAAAACCTAAAGCTGTAGATCAAGAATCTGTAGTAATTACAGAGAAAAGAGAAAATGCTGAACCTGCTCCTGCAGGAAGCAAAAAACCACGTGTAGGATACATACACTTAAGTGGTTGTACTGGAGATGGAATGTCCTTAACAGAAAACTACGATATCTTAGATGTTGTACTTACTGATATGATTGATATTGTATACGGACAAACCTTAGTCGACTTATGGGAAATGCCAGAAATGGACTTATGTTTAATTGAAGGATCTGCATGTCTTCAAGATGAACACAGTATTAAAGAACTTTTCGAAGCAAGAGAAAAATCTACTTTAATTTGTGCTTTCGGTTCCTGTGCTGTAAACAGCTGTTTCACCACCTACGCACGTGGTGGACAACAAGCTCAACCTAAACATGAATCTTTCGTACCAATTAGTCAATTAATCAAAGTAGACCTCGCACTTCCAGGATGTCCTGTAGGTCCAGAAATGATTAGAAAAACTATTGTTGCATTAGTTGAAGGAGACATGACTTACTTACAACCAGCAATGGATATTGCATCATGTGCAACTGCATGTGGATGTGACTTATTAACCAACATTATCCGTAATGGAAGATGTACTGGTTGTGGAACTTGTGCACTATCTTGTCAAACTAGAGCTATTAACATGATTCAAGGTAGACCACACAAAAACGATGCTAGATGTATTAAATGCGGTTCCTGTATTACCATGTGTCCAAGAAATTGGTTACCTGAAGAACAAATTAAAAAGGATATTGGATTATAGGAGGGCTTAAAAATGGTATTAGGAAACTATAAAGAAGCTGTATCTGCAAGAGCTACTGATAAAAAAATTATGGAAGTTGCACAAGACGGTGGAATCGTTTCAGCTTTACTTATTCATGCAATTGAAAGTGGAGTAATTGAAGGAGCTGTAGTCGCACAAGACCCTGCTGATGACTGGGCACCTGTACCTACCGTTGCTACAACTGCTGATGAAATATTAGCAGCTGCTGGAACTAAATACTCAATGTCACCAACAGTCTTTGGAATTAAAGAAGCAGTACGTCAATTTGGTCTTGAAAAAATTGGTGTAGTAGCAACTCCATGTCAAACACAAGGAATTAGAAAAGTACAAGCTTATCCATTTTCAACCAGATTTATTGGTGATAAAATCAAATTAGTACTCGGTATTTACTGTATGGAAAACTTCCCAATGGCTTCATTAGATACTTTCTCAGAAGCTATGATGGATACCGACTTAAAAGATGTTGACAAAATGGACATCGGTAAAGGAAAATTCATGATTCAAACCGGTGGCGAAGAAAAAGGAATCGGTCTTAAAAAGACCCACGGATATGAACAAGCAGGATGTAACATTTGTACTGACTATGTTTGTGAATTCTCCGATTTATCTACTGGTTCAGTAGGATCCCCTGATGGTTGGTCCACTGTATTAACAAGAACTGGTGCTGGTGTAGATTTATTCAAATCTGCTGTTGACGCTGGTTTAATTGAAACCAAACCAATGGATGAAGTAAAACCTGGATTACCTTTACTTAAAAAATTAGCTAAAGGTAAAAAAGAGAAAAACGCTGCTGAACGTGAAAAAAGAGTTAAAATGGGAATCCCAATTCCTACTTTATACTAATTCTTTTTTTCCTTTTTTTCTTTTTTTAAATAATTAATTTTTAATAAGTATTTTATAGATTAATATTCTCTTTTTCTCTTAAAATTGTTAATTTAAAAACAATAATATTTTA
>JABUVA010000034.1:32193-36255 GCA_021442885.1 Methanobrevibacter sp.
AAATCAAAACTATTTATGAATTAATAATAGAAGGTGTAAACATGATGGCAAAACCTGAAATGATGCCAAAGATTATGATTTTACTAGGAAGTGGATCCGATATTGATATAGCTAAAAAAACTGTTGATATTTTAGAAAAATTAGAAATCCCTTATAGTTTAAAAATAGCATCTGCTCATAGAACTCCTGAATTAGTGAAAGAATTAGTAGTATATGGAGACAAACATGGAATAGAAGTTTTTATTGGTATTGCAGGTTTATCAGCCCACCTCCCTGGTGTAATTGCTTCACATACTTTAAAACCTGTTATTGGAGTGCCTGTTGAAGGAAAACTAGATGGATTAGATGCATTATATTCAACCACACAACTTCCATATCCCTCTCCTGTAGCTTCTGTTGGAATTGATAGAGGAGAAAATGCAGCAATTCTTGCAGGACAAATTTTAAGTGTTCATTACCCTGAAATTAAAGAAAAATTAGCTAAATTAAAAAATAGCTACAGAGAAAAAGTATATAAAAGTAATGAAGAAATTGCTGAGAAGATAGAGGGAAAATATGCTCAAAATGACTTCTTGAAAGTTAGTAAACTTAGTATTATTGAAGAAGAATATGAAAAAATAGATTCTGATATTACTGTTCCTATTCTTGTTTCTAATTATAGTGATTTGCCAATAGCTAAAAAAACAGATATTATACTTGATAGACTTAAAATATCACATGATGTAAGATTATTAGGACCTATTAGACAACCGGAGAAATTTGTCAGATATGTAAAAGGTGTTGAAGACTCTGCTTCAGTTTTTATTGGAATAAGTTCTAATTCCTCTGTATTAACTGGAAGTTTGTCTGGAATTACTAATAAACCAATTATTGGTGTTCCATCTATTAATGAAGAAGGGTTTAATTCAAGCCTTTCTATGATTAATATGCCTCCTGGAGTTCCTGTAGCTACAGTAGGTATAAATAATGGTAAAAATGCAGCTATATTAGCTGGTGAAATCCTTGCAATTAAAGATTATGAAATCCAAGTACTTTTAGAAAAAGCTAAACAAAAAAAGATTAATTTATAGTGATTTTATGAAATTAGAAAATAGTGATTTAATAGAAATTAATGATGAAATAAGTACAGAGTTTGAAGCTGCTAAAATACTTCGTGAATATCCAAAAGATACTGTAATTTTAAATAATATAAAAGGATATGATATTCCTGTTGTTTCTGGAATTTGTAATACAAGAGATAAAATAGCTAATTCTATAAATTGTGAAGTTGCTGAAATTACTGAAAAAATAATAGAGGCAATTGATAATCCTATAAAAGTTGATAAATTTATTGATTTTTCTGATTATGAAACTTCTGATGCTGATTTAGATAAAATTCCAATTTTAACTCATTATAAAAGAGATGGTGGCCCATATATAACAGCAGGTGTGGTTTTTGCACGTGACCCTAAAACTGGTGTTGAAAATGCTTCAATTCATAGAATGATGGTTCTTGATAATAAAAGATTAGCTATTAGGATTGTTCCTAGAAATCTTTATACATACTTCCAAAATGCTCAAAGTGAAGGTAGAGATTTAGATATAGCAATAGCTATTGGAATGGATCCTGCAATTTTACTTGCTAGTACTACTTCTATTCCTATTGATTATAGTGAAATGGATGTTGCTAATACATTTAAAAATTCAGAGCTAGAATTAATTAAAACTTCTTCTGGAATTAATGTTCCTAAAGCAGATATTATATTTGAGGGTAAAATTTCTGTTACTGAAACTGTTGCTGAAGGACCTTTTGTTGATTTAACTGATACTTATGATATTATTCGTGACCAGCCAGTTATTACTCTCTCAAAAATGCATATTATAAAGGATAATCCTGTTTATCATGCTATTATTCCTGCTGGTTTTGAGCATAAATTATTACAAGGTCTTCCACAAGAGCCTAGAATCTATAAAGCAGTTAAAAATGCTGTTCCTACTGTAGAAACTGTTGTTTTAACTGAGGGTGGTTGTTGTTGGCTTCATGCTGCTATATCTATTAATAAGCAAACTGAAGGTGATGGTAAAAATGCTATTATGGCAGCGCTTTCTGCTCATCCTTCTCTTAAACATGCTGTTGTTGTAGATACTGATGTTGATGTATTTGACCCTCAAGATGTTGAATATGCTGTTGCTACCCGTGTTAAAGCTGATAAAGATATTATGATTGTTCCTAATGTTAGGGGTTCATCTTTAGATCCTGTTGCTGAAAGTGATGGAACTACAACTAAGATGGGTATTGATGCAACAAAGTCATTTAAAAATATTGAAAAATTCGAAAGAGTAAGTTTTGGAGAATAAGTTTTCTTCAATATAGCTATTATTAAAATAGCTAAATATTACTTACCCTCTTTTTTTATGTAAGTGTTCTTTAATTAAAATTAAGTATAGATATTAATAAGTTTTTTTAGTATTTAGGATGTATATCATAGAAAGTGATCATAGCCATCTTGAGGAATTTCTTTAATTTCTCCATTTGATAAAACCAAATTAATTTTAGATGAATCAACAACTTCACCAATAACTTTAAAATCAAGTTTATCCTTTAATTGATTAACCTTATCTTTAGGAATTGTAAAAAGTAATTCGAAATCTTCACCAAAACCAAAAACTAAATTTAAATAATTAAGACCAAGAGAATTAGCTATTTTTTTAAACTCATCTGAAATTTCTAACTTATCCTCATAAATTAACATTCCTTTACCATTAAACATTTCATGAAGCTCACTTCCAAGACCATCTGTAATATCTGTACAACTAGTAGCTCCATTTTCATTTAATATAATTCCCTCTTTAATCCTAGCAATAGGTTTTAAAATATTTTCAAGATATTTAGGATTATTAGAATAAAAACCTAAAGCCGCAAGGCCAACATCTCCTGTAATAGCTATTAAATCATTGTTATTATAAGTATTTTTCATTAAAGATTTATCATTAAGACCTAATGCAGTTCCTGAAATTATAATCTCTTCGGCTTGATTAGTATCTCCTCCAATTAGAGGAATTTCATAAAACTCACAAGCTTTTAAAACACCATCAATTATTTCTTTAAAATCATTAAAATTAAGAGATTTTGGAATAGCTATTGATAATAAAAACCCTAAAGGTTTAGCACCCATAGCTGCAAGATCACTTACATTTACTGTAACTGCCTTAAATCCCATTTGAAAAAAAGACATTGTTTTAGGAAAATGTTTAGATTGAATAAGCAAGTCTGTTGTAGAAATTAAATTTAAATCCTTATTTAAAGGTGTAATAGCTGTATCATCAGGAGTAATAGTATTACATTTTGATAAAATATAGTTAATAAGTTCTTTTTCTCCAACATCAGACAAATTAGATTCCATAAAATATTGTTTAAAATTACTCTTATTTAAAGAATGGCTTTATAGAAACTCTCATAAGTATGAGTAATTAATAATTAAAAAGAATTATCTAAGCTTAACTGAAAAAAAAATAAAAAAAGTATTAGTTGTAATTTATTTTACAACTAATGTTGTTCCAATAAGAGTATTGGTGAAAAGTGGGTCATTTTGTGTACCTACATAGAAGAGGTAATTTCCAGCAGGTAAACCAATAGTTACACCAGCAATACCATTACTATCAGAATAAGCCCCATATGGAGTTGTTCCATTAAATATGAAATAGATTAATGTTCCAGCAACAGGTTTTCCATTATAAGAGATTTTACACTGGAATTTATCTCCTGTTTTTACAGTAGTTGAAACAAGACTAAGGCTAGGTGTTCCTTTATTTACAGTAACAGTGTATGATTGAGATAAACCATTAGCTGTAACAGTACAAATATAATCAGCTGGTCTTAAGTTAATAGTTAAACTAGCTGTACCATTTTCATCAGTAGTTCTGTCATAAAAGACACCATTAATGTTTAATTTAGCTTTTTGATTTGCTAATGGATTACCTTGTCCATCTACAACTTTAAATGTGAATTTTCCACCAGTTAAATAAGTAGTTTTATAATTAGAAGCTACAATGGTTGATAAAACAGTGATATTATTTGAATAT
>JABUVA010000034.1:38536-39670 GCA_021442885.1 Methanobrevibacter sp.
AGCTTACCTTATGCAGAACAGACATTTACTGAAATAAAAAATAAATTTATAAAAGAAACCGGGCTTCCAACTGAAATAGGATATATGAAAGTATCTAAACCTACTATTGCAGGAGCTATTGATATATTAAAGAAAAATAAAGATATTAATAGAATTATAGCTCTTCCAGTATTTTTAGCTGCAGGTATTCATACAAAAATTGATATACCATTACTTTTAGGTTTAGATGCTCTTGAAATCGACCCAAGATGTCCTGATGGTAATTATCCTGATCAACATTATTTATCAATTGCTGATGATGTAGACTTTGATGGGGAAATTAAACTAATTAATCCAATTGGCCCACATCCATATCTTTTAGATATAATAGATAAAAGAATTGAAGAAGCATTAAGTGCTTCTGAACTAGAAGATGTAAAAACCGGTATTTTACTTGTATCTCATGGAAGTAGATTAAGTTATAATAAAGAATTTATAAGTACTGTTCATGAGATGTTTAATGAAAAGTGTGAATATCCAAATGATTTTGGATTTATGGAACTTGAAACTCCAAATATTCCAACAGCTATTAATAAATTATTAGAAAATAATGATATTAAAAGATTAGTTGTTATTCCTGTTTTTATAGCACCTGGAGTTCATACAACTTCTGATATTCCAACTATTTTAGGACTTAAAGAATTAGAAGAACATTCACATGATCATAATCATGAACATCACCATCACCATCATCATTTAGAAGCTATTGAATTTGATGGTGAAATTTTATATCCAGAACCTATTGGTGCTGATGATATTTTAATAGACATTTTAAAAGAGAAAATTGAAAATAATATTTAATTTTCTTAATTTTTTATTTTATTTTAATTAATTTTTAGACTTGCATTTCAAGTGTGAAAATTATAAGTTTACTTAACAATCCTAAAATTATTATATTTTCAACTATTATGAAAGTTTTTAAATAGCTATTTGAATTGTTAGAATTAAATTTAATGAATACTTTGAAAAAATTTAGATGGATATATTAAAATTATGTTAAAGTGGGAAAAAAATTCTACTTGATACTTTTTCTATTAATTAATTCACATTCCTTGCAAAAAGACTGCTTAAATATTAAATAGGAATCTATAATTT
>JABUVA010000035.1:0-6388 GCA_021442885.1 Methanobrevibacter sp.
AATAACTATTGTTATAATTTTATAATTAAATATTATAAAAAATCTGGAGAATAATATATGAAGAAAAATAAAAACTATAGATTATCAACACTAAGTGTTCATGCAGGTCAAGAAGAGGCAGACCCTACGACTGGTTCACGAGCTTTTCCAATATATTTAACCTCATCATATGTATTTAAAAATAGTGAAGAAGCAGCAAAAAGATTTGCTCTTGAAGAATTTGGAAATATATATTCCAGACTCACAAACCCTACAAATGAAGCATTTGAAAAAAGAATAGCTGCAATTGAAGGAGGAAACTCAGCAATATCTGCTGCAACAGGTCTGGCCGCAATATCATATGCAATTTTAAACTTAACATATCCTAATGATGAAATTGTATCTGCAGATAATCTTTATGGAGGAACATATCAACTTTTTGACTATTCATTAAGAGATTTAGGTAGAAATATTAATTTTGTAGATTCACAAGACCTTCAAGCCTTTGAAGATAATATTACTGATAAAACTAAAGCAATATATGTTGAATCAATAGGAAATCCAAAATTAGATGTTCCAGATATTGAAGAACTATCAAAAATAGCTCATAAACATGACATTCCTTTAATTGTAGATAATACAATAGGTGTAGGAATTTTAAGACCAATAGATTATGGTGCAGATATTGTAGTAGGTTCTGCAACAAAATATGTTGGAGGTCATGGAACAGCTATTGGAGGATATATAGTTGATTCTGGTAAATTTAATTGGGGAAATGGTAAATTTCCAGGTTTTTCAGAACCTGATCCAAGTTATCATGGAATTGTTTATTGGGATCAATTTGGAAATGTTCCAGAATATGGAAACATTGCTTTTACATTAAGAATAAGAGCAAGACTATTACGAGATCTTGGTGCAACATTATCTCCTGTTCATTCTTTTATGTTCCTACAAGGTCTTGAAAGTTTAGAAGTAAGAGTAAATAAACATTCAGAAAATGCATTAAAAGTAGCTAAATTTTTAGAATCCCATCCTAAAGTAAATTGGGTTTTATATCCAGGATTAGAATCTCATCCAACATATGAAATTAACAATAAATATCTCAAAGGAAAATCATCAGGTATTTTAGGATTTGGAATTAAAGGTGGAGAGCAAGCAGGTAAAAAATTCATTGATAATCTTGAATTATTCTCACTTCTTGCAAATATAGGTGATGCAAAAAGCCTAGCGATTCACCCAGCAAGCACAACCCATCAACAATTATCTTCAGAAGAACAATTAGCTACAGGTGTAACTCCAGATTTCATAAGACTATCAATAGGTCTTGAAGACTCAGATGATATAATTGAAGATTTAAAACAAGCATTAAATAAAATTTAGGTGATAAAATGATATATTTAGATAATTCAGCTACTACTCCAGTTCTAGATGAAGTAATAGATGAAATGTTACCTTATTTTTCAAATGAATTTGGTAACCCATCAACTTTATATAAACTTGGACAGGAATCAAAAAAAGCTTTAGAAAAAGCTAGAAAACAAATTGCAGAAACTATTAACGGAAAACCAGAAGAAATAATTTTCACTAGTGGTGGATCAGAATCAGATAATATGGCTATTAAAGGAATAGCATTTAAAAATAAAAATAAAGGAAAACATATTATCACATCTCAAATAGAACATCCAGCTGTTAAAAACACATTAAGTTCTTTAGAAGGTTTAGGATTTGAAGTTACATATCTTCCTGTTTATAATAATGGGATAGTAAAAATTGAAGATGTTGAATCTGCAATTCGTGATGATACAATTCTTATAACAATAATGCATGGTAATAATGAAATTGGAACAATTCAACCAATCTCTGAAATTGGAAAATTAGCAAAAGAAAAAGGAATTAAATTCCACACAGATGCAGTTCAAACTTTTGGTAAACTACCAATTGATGTTGAAGAGATGAATATTGACTTATTATCTATGTCTTCACATAAAATATATGGTCCAAAAGGTGTAGGAGCATTATATTTAAGGAAAAATACCAAAATAACTCCATTAATAGACGGTGGAGGTCAAGAAAATGGATTAAGATCTGGAACAGAAAATATTCCAGGAATTGTTGGATTTGGAAAAGCAGCAGAAATAGCTAATAATAATTTAAATGAAAATCATGAGAAATTTACTAAAATAAGTAATATGATAATTGATAGAGTACTAGAAGAAATCCCTAAAAGTTATCTTAATGGAGATATTGATAATAGGCTTCCAAATATTATTAATTTTAGATTCTCAGCTATTGAAGGTGAATCATTAATATTATTGTTAAGTGGAAAAGGTATTTACGCTTCAACCGGTTCTGCTTGTTCTTCTAAAAAGTTACAGGCTTCTCCAATTTTACAAGCATTAGGTCTTCCAGATGTTGATATTCATGGGTCTTTAAGATTATCTTTAGGAATTAAAAACTCAATTGAGGATGTAGATTTTATTGTAAATTCAATAAAAGAAGTTGTTGAAAGATTAAGAGAAATGTCACCACTTTGGAATAATGAAGAAGAATATAGTAATGGAATATGTGAATCAAAAGGTAGTTGTAGGAGAGATTTTAATGTATAGTGATAAAGTAATGGATCATTTTGCTAATCCAAGAAATTCAGGAGAAATGGAAAACCCAGATGGTGTAGGAACAGTAGGAAATCCAACATGTGGAGATTTAATGACAATTTATATTAAAGTTAATGATGATAAAATTGAGGACATTTCATTTAAAACATTTGGGTGTGGAGCAGCAATTGCAACAAGTAGTATGATTACTGAGCTAGCTATAGGTAAAACACTAGAAGAAGCATTAAATATATCTAGAAATGATGTTGCTGAAGAACTTGATGGACTTCCACCTGTTAAAATGCATTGTTCAAATTTAGCTGCTGATGCACTTCGGGCAGCTATTGAAAATTATCATGAAAATCATTAGATTCTCAATTTATTTTTAAGATTTAGAAAATGATTTTTAAATTAAATTAAATTAACAATTGTTATTATTACAGGAGCATATATTTTTAGGATGTGATTAAAATGGGAAATATTCCAGAATTAAAAAGGGGCATTTTAAATGATATAACTGAAACAATAGGTAATACTCCAATTGTAAGGTTAAACAACTTAACAAAAGATTTATATGCTGAAGTTGATGTAAAATTAGAATCATTTAACCCAACAAACAGTGTAAAAGATCGTGTTGGTGTTTCATTAATAGAAGATGCAGAAAAGAAAGGTCTAATTAATAAAGATACAATAATTATCGAACCAACAAGTGGAAATACAGGGATTGCATTAGGTTTTGTTGCAGCTGCTAAAGGATATAAATTAATATTAACAATGCCTGAAACAATGTCAATTGAAAGAAGGAAATTATTATCTATTTTTGGTGCTGAAATTGTACTAACTCCAGGTGCTGATGGAATGGGAGGTGCAATAGCTAAAGCAAATGAAATTGCCTCTCAAAATGAAAACTCAATTATATTACAACAATTTGAAAATCCTGCTAACCCAAAAATTCACAGACAAACAACTGCAAAAGAAATTCTTAGAGATACAGAAGGAGATGTAGATATTGTGGTAAGTGCTGTTGGAACTGGAGGAACATTAGAAGGAATAGCTGAAGTATTAAAAGAGTATAATCATAGCATTAAAATTGTTGCTGTTGAACCAGAATCATCACAAACTTTAGGAAAAGGAGTTAAAGGACCTCATAAAATACAAGGAATTGGAGCAGGTTTTGTACCTCCTGTACTTAATACAGATTATATTGATGAGATTATTCCTGTAAAAGATGAAGATGCAGCTAAAACTTTTTTAAATTTAGCTAAAAAAGAGGGAATTTTTGCAGGAATATCATCAGGTGCAGCTACATGGGCAGCATTAGAACTAGCTAAAAGAGAAGAAAATAAAGATAAAAGAATTGTAGCTATTTTAGCCGATTCTGGAGATAGATATTTGTCAGTTGATTGGTTATTTGAATAATGAAAATTCCACCTATTTAAAGGTTTTAAACATGTTTAATAGATTAAAAGAAGATATTCAAGCAATAAAAGAAAAAGATCCTGCTGCAAGAAACACTATAGAAATATTATTGTGTTATCCAGGTTTTTTTGCTTTAAATCTACATAGATTTAGCCATTTCCTATGGACTCATGGTTTGAAATTATGGGCTCGTATAAATTCAAATTTTATTAGATTTATAACAGGTATTGAAATACATCCTGGTGCAAAGATAGGTAGGCGTGTTTTTATTGACCATGGAATGGGTGTTGTTATTGGTGAGACTACAGAAATTGATGATGATGTTTTAATTTATCAAGGTGTTATTTTAGGAGGCACTAGTACAAATAAAGGAAAAAGACACCCTACTATTGGAAAAGGTGTTATTTTAGGTGCATGTGCTAAGGTAATGGGTAATATTAAGGTAGGAGATTACTCTAAAATAGGTACTGGGTCTGTTGTTTTAAAAGATGTTCCAGATAATTCTACCTGTGTAGGAATTCCAGGAAGGGTTGTTAAAAGAAGCGGAAAATCTGTAAAAAAAGTTGACCTTGAACATGGAAACTTACCTGACCCTGAACTTGAAGTTATTAAAGAGATAAAAGAAGATATTAATATATTAGATAAAAAAATAAATGAAATAGAAGAGAAATAATTAATATATTATATTAAAGTTAATTAATAATATTAAAAATTAAACAGTCAAATAATTAAAAGTAGTTTTGATTTTATATAGCTTGATAATGAAAGAAAACAATTTATTGTTATAGATAATTTATTATTTATGGAGGTTATTTTATGGATGTTTATTCCACTTTAACAAGAGACAAACAAGAATTAGAAACTTTAAACGATAATAGAATTAATATGTTTGTTTGTGGTCCTACTGTTTATGATGATGCTCATATTGGCCATGGGAGAACCTACATTGCTTTTGATACTATTAAAAGATATTTAGAACATAAGGGATTTGCTGTTTTTTATCTTCAAAATATTACTGATGTTGATGATAAAATTATAAAACGTGGAAAAGAATCAAATTTATCACCAGAACATATAGCTAGGAAATATGAAAAAAGATACATTGAAGATATGCACAAATTAAATGTAAATGGTGTTAATTTATTTGCAAGAGCAACTGATCATATGGCCGAAATAATAAATCAAATTCAAAGATTAATTGATTTAGGATATGCTTATGAAACTGAAGATGGAGTTTACTTTGAAATAGCTAAATTTCCTGAGTTTGGAAAACTATCAAATAGAAAAGTTGAAGAACTAGAAACACATCGTGAGATAGCTAAAACAAACAAGAAAGATCATAATGACTTTGCCTTATGGAAAAAACGTGAAGGAACTGATGAACCAATATGGCAATCACCATGGGGAAATGGAAGGCCTGGATGGCATATTGAAGATACAGCTATTACTGAATATTACTTTGGACCTCAATATGATATTCATGGAGGAGGATTAGATTTAATATTCCCCCATCATGAAGCTGAAATTACACAAATGGAAGCAGTATCTGGAAAGGCACCTATGGTTAAATTTTGGTTACACACTGGATTTTTAAATGTTTCTGGTGAGAAGATGTCAAAATCTCTAAATAACTTCATAACAATTAGAGAGCTTTTAGAAGAAGTAGATGCAGATACATTTAGATTTTTTATCTTATCAACTCATTATAGAAGTCCAATAGACTTTTCTAAAGATAACCTACATCAAGCTAATGCTACTTTAAATAGTATAAGAAATTATTACAAAAGAATTTCTGAAAAAGCAACAGGTGAAAATGATTCTCAATTTTTAAAAGTTTATTCTGATAAGTTTTATAATGCAATGGATGATGATTTTCACACACCTAAAGCAATAGCTAGTATTTTCAATCTAATTAAAGCTACTGATTTTAAGGAATTATCAGGTAATGATTTTACAGCTATTAAAGAATTTTTAGACAATGTTAGTGATATTTTTGGTATTAGTTTTGAAATTGAAGAAGATAATGGTTCTTCAGATGAGCTTTTAGATTTAATTGCAGATGTTAGATTAGAGCTAAGAAATCAAAAACAATATGATTTATCAGATAAAATAAGGGATAATCTTAATGAGTTAGGCTATGATGTTAGTGATTCATAGCTATTTAATAAAAAAATAGTTTAATTGGAATTGATTATAAATCAGTTCCAATATTGTTAATTTGTTCTATAGCACTAGCTAATTGTTCTTCATCACCTTTACCCATAGCTCCACGTGCAATTACAGTATCAATTACTTCCATTCCCATGTAGCCGAAAGGCATTGTTTTAAATGATTCAATATAGGAATCAAATGCATCAGTTGGGTTTGCTTGGGTGAATATTTCAATTACCATATTG
>JABUVA010000035.1:7021-13319 GCA_021442885.1 Methanobrevibacter sp.
GAATTACAACACCCTATGGATGAAGACCACTATATTGCAGCTATTGCATTACAAGTTGGAGATAAAACTTTCATTAAAAATTTAGAACCAGGCGAACTTCCAGAAGCAAAATTCATTGTTGATGAAAAAGATTTAGCTGATAATGATATTGTAGCAAGAGAGTTCTGTACTCTCCACGGCATCTGGGAAAGTTAAGTTTTAAGATTTTTATCTTAAAACATCTTTTTTTTATTTTTTTTATCCTTTTTTTTAGTCCAACTTATAAAACTTTTTTATAGTTTATTTAACATATTATATATTGTTAGTAATTTTAAGATATTTTTAATTTTTTTTATTAATAGGTGTTTTTAAAATGATGCAGGATTGTCCAAAATGTAAAGGAAAAGGTTCCGTAATTGTAGATTATAAAGAATGTAGTGCTTGTGGCGGAACAGGATATCAGGATTCATTTGAAGTGGGAAATCATTTTAAAGGAGTTAATAGTAAAGCAGCAGCTAAGTTTGATTTAGGTGCAGATCAAGATATTCCCTGTGAAATATGTAATGGAAAAGGACAAATTCCAGTATTTGAAGACTGTGATTATTGTAATGGAAAAGGAGAAATAAGTGTTTGTAAAAAATGTGGAAAACCTATTAATCCTCAATTAGAAATATGTGATGAATGTAAAGTTAAAATTAAAGAAGAAAAAGCTAAAAAAGAGCGTGAAAAAATGGATGTTTATGTTATTGACCCATTATGCCAAATGAGAGATATTAACAGAGACTATCTCTATAAAGGTAAAATTACTAGAGTGGAAAAATATGGGGCTTTTGTTACTTTAAATAATAATGTATGGGGTTTAATGAGATGTAATACTTCAGGATATAAAGTTGGAGACGAAGTAATTGTAAGTATTCTATCTGTTAATCCAAGAGAACGTAAAATAGATATGGCTCCAGCTATTGCTAATAATTATAATATTAAAAAATTAACCAAACAAATTGAAAGGACTAAAATTAGTGATTTAGAAGAGAAAATGGGTAAAGTTGTCCGTATAGCTGGTGAAGTTTTACAAATCCAACAGACATCAGGACCTACAATTTTCACAATTGTAGATGAGACAAATATAACATTAGTTGCTGCTTTTGACCAAGCAGGTGTTAGAGCATACCCGGATGTTGAAATAGGTGATGTTATTGAGGTTATTGGTGATGTTAACCAACATGGCGGTAAAACTCAAATTGAAAACAAATCTCTAACTAAACTAGAAGGAGAACAAAAAGAAAAGTTCAATCAAATAATTGAACAAGCTTTAGATGAAAGATCAGAACCTGAAGAAGTTAACTTTTTAGTTAAAAGCCATATTTTAAATAAACTCAAACCAAAAATGCGTGAAGCTGCTAAAAAGATTAGAAGAGCTATTTTAGATGGAAGATCAATTTTAGTAAGACACCATGCAGATGCAGATGGAATTTGTGCAGGAATAGCTATGGAAAAAGCAGTAATTCCATTAATTGAAAAAGTAAATCCAAGTAATGATGCACAATACTATTATTTTAAACGTTCTCCAAGTAAAGCACCATTTTATGAACTTGAAGATGTTGTAAAAGATTTATCCTTTGCTTTAGAAGATCAAGAAAGACATGGTCAGAAATTACCATTAATTGTACTTTTAGATAATGGTTCAACAGAAGAAGACATTACAGCTTTAATGCAAGCTAAAATCTATGATATTGAAGTAGTTGTAATTGATCATCATTTCCCAGGAGAATTAATAACAGAAGAAATAGAAGATGGGGAATTAGTTGGTGGAACAGTAGCTGTTGATGAATATGTTGATGTTCATGTAAATCCATATCTTGTAGGAGGAGACTCACAATTAACAGCAGGAGCACTATCTACAGAAGTAGCACATATTATTAACCCAGAAATAAAAGATACAATTAAACATATTCCTGCAGTTGCAGCATTAGGTGATCATGCAGATTCAGGTGAAGTTTATCAGTATTTAGATCTAGCTAGTGAAAAAGGATTTGATAAAGAACATTTAGGAAAAATAGCTGAATGTATTGATTTTGAAGCATACTTCCTTAGATTTATGAATGGTAGAGGAATAATGGATACTATTTTAGCTATAGATAATGTTGATAAACATGAAAAGATGATTAATGCATTATATAAAGAGTATCGTAAAAGGGTTGATACACAACTTCGAGCAGTTCTTCCTAATATTAAAAAAACACAGTTTGATAATGGTATTTTCCTTAATGTTATAAATGTGGAGAAATTTGCTCATAAATTCACATTTCCAGCTCCAGGTAAAACATGTGGTTTTGTCCATGATAGTGTTGTTAAAGAACTTGGAGAAGATAAACCAATTATAACTTTAGGTTATGGTCCTGATTTTGGAGTTATAAGAGCCACTGATGCTGTTAATGAAAATTTTGGATTTAGTGTAAATACTATGGTTTCAGAACTTTCAGAGGATATTCCTACTGCAGGTATTGATGGTGGAGGCCATGAATGTGCAGGTTCTGTTAAATTCCTTGAAGGATTAGGAACTGAAGTTTTAAAGGATTTTACAGGTAAAATACAGAATATGCAAAAGATTTAAAATAAACTTCGCTAAAAACAAGTAATTATAAATTAATGGAAGTTTTATTCTTAATAGCTAATAAACAAAATTAAATANAAATAAACAAAATTAAATAGAAATTTTAAAGAATAAGCAAGTAAATTAGACATACTCTAATTTAAATTTATAAAGATATTTTGAGGATTAGAAAAATATGTTTCTACATTTCCTCATTTTCTTTAATTGAGTTAAGTACTTCTTTTCCAGTATTGGTAAGACGATATAATCTTCCTTTTCTTGCTTCTTCATTAATACATTCAACAATCTCTTTACCTTTTAATTCACTTAAAACTTTAGAAATATGGTTTGTTCTAATTCCACTATCTTTAGCTATGTTAGTTGGTATTTTTACATTTTCACCAATAGATTTCACAGTTTTTTCCCTATATTTTGAGATTTGAACATATGAAGTTAATTTTAATAATTCGTCTTCTTCTCTTGACATTATATCCCTCTATTCATAAATATATTAATCTTATGTATATCTATAACTTTTTTTAGTTATAAGATGTACCTATGTATTAATATAAATTATTATTATTATATATACATTATGATTTTTTAAGGTCTATGTATCTATAAATTCTTATTTGTTAAATGTTTATAACAAGGTACTATTATTTATAATTTTTAACATATAAATACTTGCTTAATCATTTAACTTAGAGTCATATCACTATGAATGGTACTATTTTGTTATATTCTGATTGTTTTTATAAATCCATATAATTTCAACTGTTTAATAAAAAATTAAAATAAATTTAATCTGTTTTCTTTATTCAAATATTATAAAAAATTTTATTAACATTTAAAACTAAAAGTACTATTATTAATAATATGTTTAGTTAATTGGTGTATTTATATGAAATGTGAAAAATGTGGTGAGGATATTAAATCCAATGCTAAATTCTGTCCAAATTGTGGTTCAAAAATAAATAATAAACCAGCTACTAACATTGAAAATAATACTAATATAAATCTTATTATTATAGCTATTACAGCTATTATTGTAATTGCCATAATAGCTTTTACAGCTTGCTATATTGCAAATCCTTTTAATTTAGGAGAATCAAATGCTAATACATACGGTTCAAATGATCAAGCTAATATTGTTAATGATAATCAAGCTAGTGAAGTTCAAAGTACTGAGTCTTCAAAATCCTGGCAATCAGTTGGAAGTTTTGAAGGTTCAGGATCAGGTACTAAAACAATAACGGTGCCCGCAGGCCAAATTAGGATAGATCTCTCAGCATATCCTATTAAGAACTATGCTACAAATCATTTATATGTTTCAGGTTCCAACGGTCAAAGTGCAAAGCTTGATTGGGGTCCAAAAAGTGCAGTAGCCACTCATTCAGACTCTATATCATTTACATCAAGTTCACAAACAACTTTCACAATTGACTATTATGAAACAGTAAGTTGGCATGTTACAGTATATAAATATCAATAACGAGGTAATTAAATGAAATGCGCAGAGTGTGGTGCTGAAAATAGAGATCATGCAAAGTTTTGCAGTAAATGTGGTGCAAAGCTATCGCAAACAAATATAATAAATAATAATACTAAGAATGATGGTTTTGATAATAAATCTGTATTGATAATTGTAGGAACTATAATTGTGGTAGTAGCTATAATTTTAGTTACATGTTATAGCTTAGGAATGTTTGGTGGCAATACAGTTGGTAATCTACAATCAGATACAACAAAGGACACAGGGGTTTCACAAGTTTCACTATCAGCATTTCCAGTATCGGAGGCTCCAAACTTAGCTCAACAAGTTGCCCAGTCTGGAAGCGCTAGTTCTGTATCTTTTAAAGGAGTAACTCTAAATAAAGCTCAAGTTGCATATATTCTATCTAAATCTATCTCAATGATTGCAAAAGGAGATTCTAAAGGTACAATAAATGTAGGTGGTTATTCATATGCTACTAACCCTCATGGTGCTGATGTTTCTCAATCAATATCTAACGCTCAATATGTAGATATGTGTAATCGTTTCTCTTCATGGATTGAAAGAAACAATCAAGTTCCAAACTATATTGGAATTAATACAGGTGGAGTACCTGATATGTCTCCTACAAAAATGATGAATATGTGTATTAATATTCTAATTCAATATAAAAATACTGGAAGTCTACCAGCCTCTGTGGCGGTTTAACTTCCAAACCTTTTCTTTTTTACAATTAAATTTAATTTTCTAATTAAAAATAGCTATATTATAGTAAAAACAACAAATAATTAAAAAATTTAATTTCATTTAAATTTCTATATTATAATAAATTTAAATATCAAATAAAAACTAATATATTTAATAATGTTTTTAGATTTAAATATAAAAGGTCAAGATTTTGATAAAAATATTGAGATGGCAAACCACTCAAAAAAATATGGATGGAACCATATTAATTTTTCATATAATCCTAATGATTTTAAAGAAGCTTTAAAGTTTAAAAAAGAGTTAAATAGCTATTTTGATGGAACTATAACTATTGATTACACACTTGAATTTAAACCAAAAAATCAAAATGAACTGGTAAAAATCACAAAAAAATTTAGGGATAAATGTAACTGTATAACTATTACTGGTGGAGATTTAAAAATCAATAGAGCCTGTTGTGAAAATATTAAAGTGGATGTTCTATCAAGACCATATCTAAAAAGATTTGACTCAGGATTAAACCATGTACTTGCAAAAGAAGCAGTAAATAACAATGTAGCTATTGAATTATCTTTCAATGATATTTTAAATAGCTATTTATCATATCGCTCTAAAATAATAGCTAATTTTAAAGACATTTACACTCTTTACCGTAAATTTGATTTTCCTTTAGTATTATCTTCAAGATCAAAGAGTATTTTTGACATTAAATCTCCATATGATCTTTTATATTTTTTCAAATCAACAGGATTAAGTGAAGATGATTTTTTTAAATCACAAAAAACATCACAAGATATTTTAGAATTTAATAAAAACCGTAAAAATATGATTCTAAAAGGGGTTAGGAGGATTGACAATGAAGCTTAAAGTTTTACCTCCAACACTTCGTAAAAACAATCATTATATTGTTGTTGATATTTACTCTCAGTGTGAAATTACTAAAAACGAGTTTATTAGTATTGTTTGGGATGGTTGTATTCGATATTTTGGAGAATGTCACACTGCTAATTTTAATTTATGGATAATGCGTTTTCAACAAATAGAACATGATTCACTTAAGTATTATCAATCTGTTATTCGTTGTCAAAGAGGTTTTGAGGATGATTTAAGAGTTGCATTGACATGTGTTAATAATTATAAACATGATAGGATTTCAATTATCACTATTGGAATTAGTGGAACTATTAAATCAGCAGTTAATAAATTCTTTGTTAAATAGGAATAGCTACTTAAATTGAGTAGTGAAAATAAAATGTTAGATTAGATTATATTTATTTTTATTATTATTTTGGATATATGCCAAAGGAGTTTCTATAAATTATCCTAAAAGAACATATTTGTTCAATATTTTTAAATTATTTTGAACAATAAATTACTTGTCTAAGCAATAATTGAATATACAAGCATTATTTTTCTAAAAATTCAAAACATTTATATATAATCAATATTTAAAATATAATTAATTGTCTTAGGGAGAGGCAAGATTAAATTAGGGGACAAATTATTTTATGAATTTTTATAAG
>JABUVA010000035.1:13736-15748 GCA_021442885.1 Methanobrevibacter sp.
CTCCTGGAGTTAATGATAATGCACCAACAGATGGAATTTCAAGTTCTGTTTCTTTAAATATCTTACATTTATCACCAGGATATAAAATATAAGCTCCATCTGTCATTAGAATAGCATCTTTATATGTGTGCATTTTGTAGATGTCTTCCTTTTTAAATTCCTTTAATATCTTATTAAATTCATCAACATCATCATACTCTTCATTTATTTCAGTTTTTGATTTATATTTTGCATCAAAATGAATAAAATAGCTATTATCATTAACATGTACTAAGAATGTGTAATCTGGTCTGAAATTTAGAGAGTATGATTTAAAAGAAGGACTTCTTTTTGAAAAACTTAGATTATAATAATATTCTAATTGAATTTTTTTCTTATTATATTCAAATTCGAAGTTTAAAATAGATTGTTTACCTTCCTGAAGGGTAATAGACCAATTATTATCACTTAATTTAAATATATTTTCATAATAAACATTATTGTTAGATATATTGATTAAAACTTCTAGTATCTTGAAATAACACCAGCATTCATATAATTCACTTACTTTCTTTTCATGACCTTTAAAATTGTCAGATAAATCATCCCAGCTAATTCTAAATGAAAATTCTAACATTAGAAAGTATTTAAATAATTCCTTATATCCTTCTTTTTTCTGAAGGACTTGTGAGTTAAAAGGAACATAATCCATTTTTGAAATGTCTTTAAAAATATTATTTGAAGTGAAATATTCAATATCATTTTTAAATTGTTTTAGTTTGTCTTGAATATATCCTTCTTTTGATGAGTGTAGAAGTTTTTCAATTAGATCTTGAACTATATTTAGAAATTCTTTGAAAAATCTATTTTCAGGTACATCAATAATGTCCTGGTACTTAATATCCTGAACTTTTAATGGAAGATATCCATTTAAATTATTAGAGAATTTTGATTGACCTTGGAATTTGTATAAATTATCTGGATTAGATACAATATCTGTTAGACTGTTTAAATCTATATTTTGTGAAAAGGATGATGGAACTTCTTCACTATAGCTATCTAGTCTTGAGTAAAGATTTCTAAAGAGATATTGACATACAGAAGGTAAGTTTTCATCTCTAAACAAATATTCTAACAACATAAAATCTTCATAGTATGTTGATTTTTCTTCTTCAGCTAATTCAAAATCATGATATAATGGTGATTTAGAATCAAAAATGAGTCCTGCTGCATATTGTGATAAATCTGCAATCATAGCTGAGTAGTGATTAACATAATCCATTTTTTTAGATCTAACTTCAATTGGAATTCTATTTGATCTTTGGTTATTGATTTTAACATCTAAAAATGATTTGCCAACATAGCTACCAAAATTTAGAAACCCTCCAACTTTAAATGATTTAGTATCTCCAAAGTTAAATCTAAATTGTTTAAAAAGGTTTTTGTTGATTTTAACAATTGATGGTAGCATTACTATATTTTCAACTTTTTTATTTGATTCAAATAGTAATTGGTATTCTGTTTCTTCTAATAAACAAATAATATTCTCTGTTGTTAAATATTGTATTGGTGTTTTATTATCTGGTTCGTCAGTTAAATTAATATTTTCTAGAATAATCCCATTGTTAAACTCTATTCTATTGTTTTCATTTGAAGGATAATCTATAGCACTGACAGTTAATGTCCCTATGTTTTCTAATGGAATTATTATCTTCTGTTCACGCATTTTATCAACTAATTAACAAATGAAGTGTATCTTTGATTATGTAAATTATTATCCATTTCTTGAAGTTTTAAAGCAGAAGTATAATATTTTAAATCATCTTTTTTGATTTCCACTAATCTTGGAACAATATTATTTTGAGGATTGTTTAAGCATAATTCAAATAATTCTTTAATAACAGGGCCTAAAACCTTTTGTGAACCATGTAATTTAGGAAGCATTTTCTGTTTAATCTGTGCATCAAAATATCTTTGCCAGTTATCCCAGTTTTTTGGTTTGTTTTCATATTTCCATGAAACAACCATAAATC
>JABUVA010000036.1:0-3774 GCA_021442885.1 Methanobrevibacter sp.
CATTAATATTTATAATAAAAAATTCTTGTTAATTCCAGTAAATAGCAGTGAAAATGATATATATGATATTTTAGATTATGTTTTCTATTATTATGGTATTTTAAGAGCTAAATTTAGTGATAATACATTAAATATTGCTCCATATCATGAGGATGATTTTGTTTTTGAAGCTATTGATATTCCTTTTAGTAATATTTCTAGTTTCATGGATAATGTTAATCTTTCAGATGATGAATTAGTAAAATCTTATTATTTATCCACAGAAAAGGATAATTATCTATTGATGGTTATTAGTGATATTTTAGTAGATAATAATTCATTAGATATAATTTTAGAAAGTATTGGAAAATTAATTAATTTACAAGAGAATAATAGGGAATTACATTTATCTAATGGTTCTATTGTATTTTTCAACTATTTAAATCATATAAATGAATATTTAGATTCTTATGGGGCTAAAAATGAATCATTTTATTGGAATGAGATATTGGGGGGTATTGAAAGAGTAAACATTTCAAATAATATTTATATTGAGGATGATTTTAATTTAGTTTATGTTCCTATTGATGTGGATCTTTATGACAAGAGTATTTATAAATCATTTAACATTAACATTGAACAGTTGATTGTTGCTGCATTTTCATATACTTTATCTAAATTAACAAATAAAGTAAATATTGCATTTGATATTGATAATTGTAATAGAACCAGTATAAATGATGAGGTTAACATTTTAAATACTGTAGGTAACTTTGATTATTATTATCCTATTAATATTCATGTGAAAGATGATTTAAAAAATCATATACTTGAAGTAAAAGAAAATATTAATTATATTCCTAATAATGGTGTAGGATACAGTATAAATCATAATATTCAAAAGGATAAATGTGATTTAGATATTTTATTAGATTATAACCATTATAATGAAAATATGGAAGGTATAATAAACATATTAGGTGAGGGCATTTTAGAAAAATCTTATAAAGATAAGTATTCATCTTATAATTATGATTTAATATTTAATATTACAGATTATAATGGTAAAATGGCATTTAAATTGTTCTATAGAAATATTAATCAAAATACTGTAAAAGAAATAGCTGATTTATTTAATGAAACATTAAATGATATGGTTTCAATAGCTAAATCATCTGATAATATTAAAACCATTAGTGATTTTATTAGAATTAATTATAATGGATTAACTAAGCTTAATGAAGGTAATGATGGTACTAATCCTTTGTTTTTACTTTATCCAGGTCATGGTGATTCTTCAGGTTATGTCCATTTGGCTCAAAAATTAAATAAAAAAATACCATTATATGCAATAGAACCTCATAGTGGATTTAAGGATAATAATATTAAGGGAATTGAAAATCTTGCACGTGAGTATATTAAAGTTATAAAACAGTATCAGGATCAAGGTCCTTATAATTTATTAGGTTGGTCATATGGTGGATTATTGGCCTTTGAAATAGCACGCCAACTTAAAAAACAAGGAGAAACAATAAACAACATATACATATTAGACTCTCGTATTTTTAATGAAGATTCTTCAAAAATATTTGATATTGACAAGGAAACTGAAAGAGAGCATATAGAAGATAACATTTTTGAAAAATTTGGTAATGTATATATTGCTGATTTTTTATTTGAATTACTTAATGATGCATTTGAAAATGTCAAAGATGATATGTTAAATTATAAACCAGATATTTATGATGATAAAATAAAACTATTTAAATGTATTATTAAATTAAATGAAGATACATTAAATATAGAGGAGATATCTTCAGAGGAGTTAGAAGAGGATTATTATAATGGTTTTGATAGCTGTGTTGATATAAACAACATTAAAGTCTATGAATCTCGTGTTCTTCATGAAAAAATGGGTAATGATGATGAATTCTTTGATTTCTTAATAAAAATTATAGAAGATGATTATAATATAAACTAAATTAGTTAAGATGTTTTTTTTGTTTAATCTTTGCTTAAGCAATAAATATTAATTGTCTAGGCATTTAAAACTTTATTAATACACCATATTAAAAAATAAGTTGTATAATCAATAAAATTTATAAATTATAAAATCATAATAATAATTAGGTCTTTATTAAAAGACGTTTAAAATTTTTATAAAAATGTGATATTATGAAAAAGATATTTATTACACTTTTGTTAATGATATTTGCTATAGGTTGTGTTTCTGCACATGATAATAACGCAACTGATATAGCTTCAAACGATATAGTTGTAGACAATGCGGATTATAGTAATTTTACTTTAGCTTCTAGTGCTAATTCTAATCCATCTATTGATACCTATTACAACGTACAATATTATGATGTAATTGATGGTAATAATGCAAAGATCCATATCTCAGTAAATGATAATGGATGTCTTGGTGTTCAAAAACAGTTAGATGGTATAAATGCTATAGTTGATGGAAAAGTAATTCCTGTTACTGTATTGAAAGATAATTCTGGATACATTGCTTCTTTTAAATTACACGATTTAACTTCAGGAGAACATAACATTGTTTTAGAATTTATTGTTAGTCATGCTCCTGTTATTCCTAACGCAGAATTTAAAACTGATACTTTTACAATTGAAAAAACAATTAATATCGAATAATTAAGTTTGTAAGAATTTTCTTACATTCTTTTTAACTATTTTTTTTAAAATTTCTCATTATATGATTTTTCATCGTTCTATTTTTCTAAGTGAAGTTCTATTTTTTTATTCGCTATACAGTAATATAACGAATTTTATTATTTTCAACTGTTTTAGAAAAAATAACCCAAAATTTTTTTGGTTAAAATAGCTATAAATCAACAACCACACCTACATGTAATCAGATCATTTTCACATTTTCTCCGATTTTCATATTTTTACTATTTTTCAATGTAAAATTTTATAAATTATTAACAATTTAAGTCTAATTTTTCATGTAAATTATAATAATATTAATAAGAAAATACATACTATTATTGAAAACAGTTAATGAGGAAAAATTACAATGAATCGTAGGAAAATAATTTTATTAATAATTGTTATATTGATTATTGTTTTTGTAGCATTATATGCATTTACCGGTTCAAATGTTATTGATGATGTTAAACCTAAAGGTGATGTTTCAATAGCAGTAGTTGGTGATATAACATTTGCCAAGAGTATGTCAAGTGTTCTTTCAGGAGGTAAATCACCATATGCAGGAGTGGAAAATGTAACATCAAAAGTAGATTTGTTATTAATTAATTTTGAAAATCCTTCTACGAACTCTTCAAATGCAGTTAAAGGCGATATTCCATTTAAATCATCGCCAGAGTATGCTAAACTAGCTAAAAATAACAATAATACAGTAGCTGCTATAGCAAATAATCATGTATTTGATTATGGAATAGATGGAATGCATGATACAGTAAATAATTTAAAAAATGAGGGAATGGCTGTACTTGGAGCAGGTGATAATGCATCACAAGCTAATGCACCAGTAACACAAGAGATTAACGGGCGTAAAATTACAATATTTAATTATATGGACTCTGATAACTTTGCTGAGTATAGTAATGATGCAATTCCAAGAGCTAATGAAACTTCACCAGGATTTTCAGTATATAATAGTGACATAGCTACAAAACAAATTAAAGAAGCTAAAAAGAATGGTTCTGACTTTGTTTTAGTTTATTTCCACTATGGAAATGAGTATAGTAATAGTCCTAATGAAAATCAAGTAAAAATGTCTCATGAAGTAATAGATGCTGGAGCAGA
>JABUVA010000036.1:7700-11626 GCA_021442885.1 Methanobrevibacter sp.
TATTTTTAATTAAAAATAGGGAATCACGATGATAATAATTCCTAAAAATAAATTTTAAAAAATAATATAAACTTAATTATATTTTTTTATTTAGTTTAACAAAAGTCCCATTTTTTATTAATTCATTAGTGAAATTTTTAAGTATAATAGATTCCATAGTGATGTATTTTCCATATAAAATCATTTCCTTTTTATGAGATGATTCATCTGTATTATAATTATCATCATTTTTATCTTCATATTTTAAAGGTTTATTTAATTTAATAGAGTTAGAATATACTTCAAAGTAAAGATCTAGTTTTTTGGCCTGACTTTTAAAATCATCAAAGCCATATTCTTTACTTAAATAATAGTAATTCAACATATATTCAAATACACTATTTGTGTCATCTATTAATTTTTTAATATTGTCAAGCTCATTTTCAAGCTTGTATGTTTTTCCGATTCTACTAATATTAGTTAATAATTCATTTTCATTTTTATAAATCTTTTTTAAATCTTCTTCAATAGGTTCTTCTGCTATTATTTTTGTCATTGCATTTTTAGTCAGCTCTATTTTTTTCAAAAACCCTTTTTTAATATTATATTTTGCACGAATAGGATAAATACATGCTGTTACTGCTATTACGATAACTCCAGCTAAAACTACATATATGATTCTTGTAAATCCATAGCTATCTACCTTATCAATATTCATTACTATTAGTACTGCCATTATAAATAATGCAGTTAAACCTGAATTTCCTTGTAATCCATTAAATAATAATCCTAAAATAAATAAAGATAATAGTAATAATATAGGTGAGTTAAATAAAAGTATTACATTACATATAATTATACCAGCTACTAATCCTAATGCAGTTCCAACTACTCTCATAATTACATTATCAAAACAAGAACTCATTTCTTTTTTAATAGCAAATAAACTACTTATAGTAATAGTATCAGCTCCTTGACTAATAAGGAACATGTCTCCAATAGCTGATATTATAGTAGTGATTGTTATTTGGAGACTATATTTAAAATTATTATTTGCTAGTGTATAGTATCCTCTATAATTTTTAGGTTTATTTTTTTTCTTTTTAGGTAAATCAATCTTAATTTGCTTTCCAGATAATACTTCATCTAAAAGTGTAAATAATTTAATATAATCTTCACATAACTTATACAAATTTTCCTCATAAAAATCTTCAACATTCAATTTATTTAACTGATCTTTTAAGTTGTCTATATTAAGAGGTGTGTATTCATCATTTTCTAGGATACACCTGGTCTGTTTAAGTAATTTATCAGTTTTTTCATCAATTTTTTTTAATTTAGATAAATAGTTTCCATCTGCTATTTTTATTAATTGAGATAATGTGTCATTATTAATTTGAATAGCTGTTGCTATAGCTAGAATATTATTAACATATTGGTCTTTTCCATATAATTTATCTACTATGTCATCAAATGAGCTATTATTTTTTATAAATAGTTTACTTAATAATTTTCTTTTAATAGGATCATTTTTTATAAGTATGTAAACTAAATAAGGTATAACAAGTAACACTGCTGAGATAAAACCTACACCTATAAAATGAATTGCAAGAGGTATAGCGGCATTTAATGCAACGAATCCTTCTTTGAGAAATTGCTCATTTCTAATGGTTATAAAGATTATAATGGACATAAAACTAAAATTTTGTATGTAATTATCTTTAACATTACAAATAATAAAGAATATTAACCATAGTATAATGAAGAATATGTATTGGTAAAATCCTGTTGCACCTAAAACAGCTGTAAATGCGATTATTGGAATCAGTATTATAAATATTATAATTTGTTTAAAAATTTTATTTAAAGGTAGTTCACTAGAAAAGAATACTGGTGTGTATGTAGCTGTTATAAGTATAAGTACAAATGCATCTTTCCAATCAAGAACATAAATTAATAATAAAGCTATAATAAAATTTGATAGTGCGATAGCTGCTCTTATAGTGTCCACACGTGGTTTTTCTTCAAAGAGTGTTTTAATTCTCTCAGATAAATTTTTTCTTCTTATGCTATTCATATGTATCCTTTAATATTTTTATTACATTTACTTTGTATTATTTAGTATTTATATTCATAATTTTTTATACACAATATTAACATAATGTTTATATATTAGTATATTTATAATGTATATACAATGTATGTTAATGGTTATTAAGATTCCATTCATAAACTTAAAAATGCAAAATTTAATATTAATTTAGAAGGGGATTAAATGGAAATTCTAGATAAATTAGGGGAAATACAAGAGTATGAAAATATAAAAATGATTCCAATAATTGGAAATGAAAATAAAATAGAAGATTTACTTGATTTAAAAACAGGTTTTGAAATGGGGATTGTTGAGGTAAAAGAATGTGTTCCAGAAACTGTAAATACAATTATTGTTATTAATAATGCAGTAACACCTTTGATAATATTTGATGGGGAACAAATTGAAGGAGCTAAACAAAATAGAATAATAAACCAGACAATAATAATACCTCCAAAAACTGAAATGAAAGTCCCAGTATCATGTACAGAACAAGGAAGATGGTCTTATAAATCAGAATTCAAACACTCTAGCTATTTTGCAAATTCAGATACAAGAAGAAGTAAAAGACAAGCATTAGATTCAGGCCATGACTCACAACATAAAGTTTGGAGGGCTATTTCAGATTTAGAAAAAAGATGTGATGTAAATTCAAATACTTCAGCATTACTTGATACCTATAATGCAACAAAAGTAAAAAAAGATGAATATCTTAATAATTTTAATTTAATAGACAATCAAATAGGTGCAATCTTTTCCATCAACAATAAATTTAAAGGCATGGAAATCCTAAATGATTCAGACATATATAAAAGATACCATGATATGATATTAAATAGCTATATCATAGATGCAATTTCTACTAAAGATGAAGAAAATGATGATGAGGATAATCTTCAAGAATTTTTAGAAAATTTTTCAAACCTAGAACAAGAAGAATTAAAGTCAATAGGAATTGAAAAAGTCTATAAAGAATCTAATAGTGAAATAATAGGTACAGTAGCTACATATAAAGACGATTTGATTCATGCAACATACTTTAGAAAAGAAAAAGAAGAACCAATTAGGGATGTTTTATACTAAAAGCACTATAAATCAAATTTAAATATTTTTGATAATCATTATTTGGACTTTAATAATTCTTTTTATAGGTTTATTTACCTGAAAAGTTTAAAATAATTGGTTATCATTTCTATTATTTTATTTACCAATACTTTTTTTTAATTTAAATTTCAATAACTTAATATTTAGTAATATATTTAATTAAAAACAACAGATATAATATCTATATGCATAAAAATATATTAGAATTTTAAGGAGATTTAAAAATGGAACAGGATTTATTATTAAAACAAACAGTTGAAAAAGTCTATGATTTTCTTGGAGATGAAATTGAAGATATTACAGTTGAAAGAGCAGTATTAGGACTATTTTTCACTGGTGTTAAACTAAATGTTGGTGAAGGGGGACTTTGCTTTACTCCAGTTAAAGAAATACCAGAAGCAGTTTGTTGTCCAAGCTCAGCAAGAGCAATGCCAATGAGTGGTAAACTTGAAGGAAGAAGTGTTAAAAAGTACATGGAGGATATATTTAGTGGCAATATTTTAAGAAGAACTCTAGGAATAGCTACATTAAATGCACTTAGTTCCTACTGTTGGAAAAAAGGAATTAAGACCGATTATGAAATAATAAAAAGTAGAGATGCATTTGATGATTTAATATTTAAAGATGGAGAAAAAACTGTAGTTATAGGTGCTCTTGTTCCTGTATTAAAAACATTAATAGCAGGTAATCATGATTTTAAAGTTCTTGAGATGGACTCTAAAACATTAAAAGGAAAAGAACTAGATCACTT
>JABUVA010000036.1:11817-17921 GCA_021442885.1 Methanobrevibacter sp.
ATGAATGTCTTGATATTATCGCAGAAGCAGGTTCAGGATATCATTTCTTTGGAAAATCTGCAGAGAGATTAGTTATTAGGAAAAAATAATTATTAGCTATTTTAATTTTCATATTATTAACAATACATAACCATACTTTTTTTCATTTATAATATTGTTCGAATGTATAAAAACTTATTAAGTATAAACAACAAAATTATATTTACAAAGATATTTTGGGTTAAAAGAGTGTATTTGGAGTGAAATATAACTGTGAAATGATGTGATTAATAATATCAATATATTTTTATTGATATGGGGTTAAAATGTTTAATAAGGTTCTTGTTGTTCAAGAGGATGAAATTAAAGCTAGGGACTTAATATACTGTTTAGAATATTTAGGTTATGATGTTATTGATGCTGTAAAAAATGGTAATGCTGCTATTAAATCTGTTATTAATAAAAGGCCTGATCTTATTGTTCTAGATATTGATGTTGGCGATATTAATACAATAGAAGCTGCTATAAAATTCATCAAATGTTCAATTCCTATTGTTTATTGTTTTAATAATTAGAATAATATAATAAATCCATTAAGGTTAGTAAATCCAATATAAAAGATTTTTTTATTCTAGATTGGAGTATGTAATTTTTATTATTTAAATCGAACTTATTTTCTATTCCACATACCTTAAGATAATTAATAATAATTATCTTGATTTTATAAATAATTGATTTTTATTATATTTTTAGCTATAGTTCTAATTATTTCTTATTATTTTCCATAATGGAGTGAATACTTTCAATAAAACCAATTTCATCTTTTAGAAGTTTAGAATCTTCCTCATTAATCACTTTTTTGCAAAGTTTAAGGGTTTCTTGATAGGCTTCTTCATCTTCCATTTCTAAATTCAATGTTAATTTAGCTATTATTGCTTCATCTTTTCTATCAGTTTTATTTTCAATTAATTCATCTAAAATAGCTAGTGCATTAGAATATTCTTTTAGTTCTGTGTAAATTTGACCTTTTTTAAGTTTAGCATCATTATTTTCAGGATCTAATTCTAATATTTTATCAAAACAAATCATTGATTCTTCAGGATGTCCTGTTTCAAATAATGTTACTCCCATTAAATCCCATGGTCTAATATCAGTAGGTTCTACTTCAACTGCTTTTTCAGTTAATTTCAACACTTTTTCAAGATCATCTTCTCTAAAGTATGCTTGTTCTGCTTCTTCCATTATTTTATTAATATCACTCATTTTCAAAACTCCCTTTAATTAAATATTTATATCCTTCAAGTATATATTATTATAAGGTTTATTTTTAAATTTACCATTACATTTATAAATAATCAAAACATATATTTTACTGTCGTTTAATTATTAACGATTAACAACTTTTTTTGGGAATTATTTTTCCCTGGATGTGGCCATTATGGCTGAACGAAAAGGTGTTTATTATGTCAATGTATAAATATATTAGAGATGCTTGGAAAAACCCAGATGAGTCATATGTACGTGAACTCATGTGGCAAAGAGCTCCGAAATGGAGAAGAGAAAAAGCTGTTCAAAGAATTGATAGGCCTACTAGAGTCGACAGAGCTAGAAGTTTAGGTTACAGAGCTAAAAAAGGTTTCGTTGTAGTAAGAACTAGAGTAAGACGTGGTGGAAGAAGAAAATCACGTTTCAAAGGAGGACGTAAACCTAAAAGAATGGGTGTAAACAAAATTACCCAAGCTAAATCTATTCAAAGAATAGCTGAAGAACGTGTAGCTAAAAAATATCCAAATTTAGAAGTTTTAAACTCCTACTGGGTATGGGCTGACGGTAAATATAAATATTATGAAGTAATATTAGTAGATCCACAAAGTCCTTCTATCATTAATGATAAGAAAATCAATTGGATTTGTTCTAATAAACACACTAACAGAGCCCTTAGAGGACTAACTAGTGCTGGACACAAAGGACGTGGATATAAAAGTAAAGGAAAAGGTAGTGAACAAGCAAGAAAACAAAAATAGTTTTCTTCCTACATTTCTTTTTTTTGATTTAAATGATACATAATATTCGTTTTCGAGTGTTTGTCTATGAAAATGAAAATTTAGATGAATTAACTCAAGCTATTTTAAATATTTTTCCTGATGCAGAAATAGAAATTGAAGAAGCTGAGGGTTTAACAGAAAATAAAATACTAATTTTAACTGGTGTTGTTGATAAAAAAAGACACACTAAAGAATTTTTTAATAAACTTTTAAATCTTGACCAAGATGTTTTAGACAAAATGGTTAATGATTTTGATAAAAANAGAACAACTTGAACAAGAAGTTTTAGACAAAATGGTTGATGATTTTGATAAAAAAGTCGACGATAATGGAAATCTATTTTTAAGACTTTTAAAAGAAGATGCAATTGATGATAAAATAACAATTGTTGATTCTGGTGATGCAATTCATTTAAAAATTAAAATTGCAGCCTATCCTGCCCGTAAAGAGATAGCTATTAAAAAATTAAAAGAAGCTATTTAATAATTTTTTTTAGAAAAAATATGGTGGGAGGTGAAATAAAAATAAGGGGGTTTTTCACCTCAATATAATCATTAAAGACCATTTTTTCATTATTCCATATGACATTTTACTTCACTGTGGACATAGGATATTTTGGGAGTGATATTTAGAGAAAAAATATGATATGATGTGAATATTAGGGGGAAATCACATTAATATCATGTTTAATCTTTAATGATTTTACACCGCTTTTCTAACTCAATGTTATAACATTGGTCAACCTTAATTATATTCATTATTATTTATAAATATTTCGGTTTTAATCGTTTATTTTTGAAAATAAAGAATTATATTCATATAAATTGTCTAGGCAACTATTTTTAATTTTTAATATCAATATTTAATTGCTTAGGCAAGGTTATATAATTTTATTTTAATTGCTTTACAAATAGTTGATACTAAAGTTTCCTAATACTAGCTATTGGAGTGAAAAGTATAATAAAAGAGATGATGAGATCAACTAATTTATTAGGACACTATTTTTTGCTATTATATTAATTCATAATAAGTATTTCTACCATTTCCCAGCTTTTTTATTAATTTCTTATCAGTAAGTCTTTTTAAATATTTATATGATGATTTAGAAGATATATTAAATAATTCTTGAACATCGTTATTAGATATATGTTTATTTGATTCTAAATATTTTATAATTTCAATTTCTTTAGAAGTTAATTCAAGTTTTTCATTAGCTATGTTTGTAATTTTAATCATAGTCTCTATTTCATTTTTAATTTTATTAATAGAGTCTAAAAATCCTGTTGTGAAATATTCTAACCATTGGGTTAACATTCCAGTATTCTGAACACTTCTTAAAGCAGCATAGTATGCAGGCCTATTCTGATTATAATATTCATCTAATGTGAAATATTTGTTTATATCAAATCCGCCAACTTTTAAAATAAAATTAGCTAAAATTCTACTTGTTCTACCGTTTCCATCAACAAAAGGGTGTATTCTAACAAGTTCATAATGAGCTATACCACATTTTAAAATTAATTGAATATCTGTTCTATTAAGCCATTCAATAAATTCATCAATTAAATAAGGAACTTCAATAGCTGGTGGGGGAACATAGTTTACTTTACCTGATTTAGAATCAGCCACTATAACTTGTGTGTCTCTAAACTCTCCAGATTTCTCTAATATATTTTTAGTTAACTCTTTATGAAATGAAAGAATAATATTTCTTGAATACTGTTTAAAATTATTAGAATATTTATCTAGATTTTCTAATAAATTAAAATAGTTTAGAACTTCAATTTCTTCATAAGATATTTTATTAGGTAAATTATTATCTTTATTTAAATTAAATAACTTCTGAACCTCTTCGGAATTTAAGGTATTTCCTTCAATTGATGTTGAGTTATGTGATGAATCAATAATTGCTTTATTTTTAAGTAATAAATCATAAGAAGGTGTTATTTTAGAATAATTAATAAACTGTCTTGTTGATTCAATTTCAACAATATTATTCAAAATTTTATCAGTAATTTCATATTGTGGATCCATTTGAATTCACCTTTATTTATATTTAATAAAATTATTATAAATAATCTTCTATTTAAGGTAATGATAGGGTAATGATTAATTACATTAAAAGGTAATGATTAATTTTAATTAAGGTTTATTTGTAATTAAAATTAAAAAATATTTCTTCATATTCTTTTAATAAATTTGATGTAAGGTAATGATTACTATTAATTATGAGGTAATGATAGGGTAATGATTATTTTACAGGTGGTAATAAATTACTTATTTTGATTACAAATTGTATAAATTTATTAACCTTTTATTTGATTAAAGTAGTGAAAATGTTTTAAGAGGAAGATAGATCATATTATCTTCTTTTTTAATATTTTGAGTTGTATTAGATATAATTATACCATAATCAGATTTATAATTTGAAATAGCTTTTGATATTTGTTTTTTACTTTTTTTTCCAAATCCTACTTCTATTGGTATAATGTCTAATGTTCCATTTTCTATTAAAAAATCAACTCCTCCTTTGTTTGAATCGTAGTATAAATCAAACTTACCATTTTTAGATAAATTGTAAAGTTTACTAGCTACTAGATTTTCGGCTAAAATGCCATAATAAGCATTAATATCTCTATAAGGATTTCCATAATTTTTAGCTAAATTATGTCTTAAACTAGCTGTTGCAAAATAATATTTCCATGATTTCCTTACTCTTTTTGATGCTGAACTTAATGGTTCGATATGGAAGATTAAATGGGTTTTTTCTAAGGCTACTAATATATTTTGTACAGTTCCATTAGAAGCATTTAGAATATTAGCTAATTTATTTTTTGAAACTTCTCCAGGTTTTTGAAGTGATAAAAATCTTATAAGTCTTGAAGAATAGGTTTTACTTGAGCTACTCATGTTTTCAACTGAATCAAGATCTTTTTCAATAATTTTATTAACCATATCATTTAATTTTTTACATATTCTATAGTGATTTTTTTCATTAAATGAAACAGGAAATCCACCATATTTCAAATACTCTTCCCATTCATCTACTTTTATTTTTGGACAATTTAGAATTTTACTATTTATTTCATTTTCTAAGTTAATACTTTTTTCAACATCTCCAGTAAAAATTAAATCTTCAAGGCTTTGAGTTTTATTTAAAGATACATTGTACTTTAATGATAAATATTCTTTATAATCAAGAGCATCAATTGAGATATTATAAATTCTTCTACTAGCATCTACATTCATTTCAAGATTTAGTGCAGAAGATCCAGTAAATACCATAAATATCTTTTTGGTTTTATCAAATATTATTTTCCCATGTAAAGACCAGTTTTTATCATAATGGGCTTCATCTATTAAAATGAATAATTTTTTATCAAGGCTTAATAATGTTTTTTTATGAACATATTTAATAAAATATTCTATAACTTTTAATATGTCTACATTGGTTAGATAATTTAATATGTCTCCAGAAATGTATAAAATTTGATTAGGACTAATATTTTCTTTATTTTGGATATAAGTATATAATTGATATAATATTGTTGTTTTACCTGTGCCTCTAAGGCCAGTTAATGAAATAAATCTATCAGTATCATGACCTTCTAAAAAATCATCTAAACATTCTTTTAATTCATAGAATTCTTTCTTATAGTTTAATTTTTTATTTAATTCATCTTTTATCTGATTAGGTCTATTTTTTAGTTCTTCTTCAATAAAGTTGTATATTAAATTATTTTCCATTTCTAACACCTTTTAGTGTTATTATTTTTATTCAAATATTTGTATGATGATTTATATAAACTTATTCAAATATTTGTATGAAATTAAAATTATAATAAATGACATATTTCGTTTTATTATTATATTTTAAAGGAAATGGATATTATGTTATCATTAAGACAATAATAACCAAATATCATAATAAATCAAATCAGTTTAATTTTTGAAGGTTGTTAGGTACTTTTATACACTATAAAAAATATAATAATAATAAACTTAATATTGTGAATGTATTATATGAAAAGATTGCATATTTAAATGATAATTATATGTTAACACAATATTTTATTAGAA
>JABUVA010000036.1:17929-19491 GCA_021442885.1 Methanobrevibacter sp.
TTAGATTTTTTAAGAGAAAGAGGAATGAAAATTAGAATAAATTGATTTATAAAGGAAGTAATTTAATGAGATATATAAAATTAGGATCTTCTGATTTAAATGTATCACGTATTTGTATGGGCTGTATGGGATTTGGAAATCCTGAAATAGGCCAACATAATTGGACATTACCTGAAGAAGAGTCAAGAAAAATTATTAAACAGGGTTTAGATTTAGGAATTAATTTTTTTGATACTGCTGTAGGTTATCAAAATGGAACAAGCGAACAATTTGTTGGAAAAGCTATTAAAGATTTTTCAAACCGTGAAGATATTGTTATAGCTACAAAATTTCTTCCACGTACTGATGAAGAGATTAAAAAAGGTATTGCAGGTCAACAACATATAGAATCAATGTTAAACAAAAGTCTTGAAAATTTAGGAATGGATTATGTTGATCTCTATATTTATCATATGTGGGATTATAGAACTCCTTTAAATGAGATTATGGAAGGATTAAACAATATGGTAGAAGAAGGAAAAGCGAAATATATTGGGATTTCTAATTGTTTTTCATGGCAACTTGCAAAAGCAAATGCATTTGCTGAAATGAATGATTTAACAAAATTTATATCATTTCAAGGCCATTATAATCTAATTTATCGTGAAGAAGAAAGAGAAATGTTTGGATTATGTATGGAAGATAACATCGCATTAACTCCATATAGTGCATTAGCTAGTGGACGTTTATCTAGAAAACCGGGTGCATCATCTAATAGACTAGAAAAAGATCAATATGCAAAGTTTAAATATGATGCTTCAAAAAGTGCAGACAGTAAAATAATTAGACGTGTTTTAGAAATTGCTAATGAAAGAGATGTTTCAATGACTGAAGTTTCTTTAGCTTGGATTTTAACAAAAGTTACAAGCCCTATTGTTGGTGCTACAAAGGAATATCATGTAGATGGAGCAGTAAATTCTGTTGATTTAAAATTAACTCATGATGAAATTGATTATTTAGAAGAATTGTATCTTCCACATAAAATATCTGGAGTAATGGCGCAAAACACTCAGAGTGATGCTAATAAGAAAAAAGTCTGGAATAATAAATAATTTCTAAACTATTTATAAAAATAAAATAGAATCTAGTAAAAAAGCTTAAATCGTCATAAATTTAGACAGACTCGAGCTATTTTACAATATAGTTTTAATAAAATAATGAATGGTTTAAATTTCATTTGAATCCCAATGAACCCATTTTGATACTTTTTTATTTAATATTAAAAGAATTGCTCCAGTAACTAAAGCAAGAACTGCAAATATTAAGAAGAAATCAACAAATCCTACAATTGGAATTCCAAATAAGTAAGGTGTTGGTGTTTCGGCGGTTGGATAAAATGTTGATAAAAATCCTGAAAATAAACAAGCAATACCATCAGCAAAAAGCCAAACACCCATTAACAATGATAAAAATTTCTTAGGAGCTATTTTAGAAACTAGTGCTTGTGTGTTAGGCACACAAAGTAGTTCTGAAACTGTAAGGAATAAATAAATTACAATCATCCAGATTAAACTAACCTTTTC
>JABUVA010000036.1:20468-23868 GCA_021442885.1 Methanobrevibacter sp.
GAAACTAGGCCATAAGTAGTAGAAGTAAAATTATTACTCCAAGATAATGAAAGTATCATATATAAAGATAAGCTTATTAACACACCATAGTATCCAAATGAAACAAATGTCTCTAGAGATGATATTAAATAAAGTCCTTTAGGAAATTTTCCCATTCAAATAACTCCTGATTTTAATTTTTTGAAGCAATAATTGTGTTTTCAATATTTTGAGGTGGAACCTCTATTTTCAAGTTTAAAATTTTGACTAATGCCTCAGCACCATTTCTTTCCCCACCAATGTATTGATAGGTATTTTCAGGGATAAAAACTAGCCCACCAACCTTTATTTTAGACAATATGTCTACAATCAATTGGGAAATATCAGCATCAAGTTTACCTACGAGGCTTTCATCTAAATCTATTATTACAACATCAAAATCATTTGGTGCGTTTTCAATTTCATTTATAGGACAATTATAAATCCTATCATGTTCAATAGGATTGTCTGTAATTAAAAGAACATCTCCTAAAACTTCATTAATTTGTTCAGTTAAAAGTTCCCTAACATTAGACAAATTCTCTGTTTCTTTTTTTTGTTTTTTATCAAGACCTGAACTGATAACTTGAGAAAATGCATAAGATTCAACAGTATTTAAATAGTCTAAATCATTTTGAATAACTGATTTATCTTTATGATTTAAGTATATTAATCCACCGTTTGTTTCTAAATCATCAGTTTTAGGGAAAAATTGACTATTATCAATATTAGGGAGACTAGTTTTATAATGAGATTCAAGTTTTGAAGCAATACGTTCAATTGGTCTAGATTTTGCTTCTATATCTTGAGGAACAATAAAGAATTTTACTGCTCCATAAGAAAATATTTCATATCTTTTTTGTCTTTGTTTGTCAAATCTTTTTGGATTTAAATATGCGTCTAAAATGCTATCTGTTTCATGTTGGCCAAAAATACTATCTAAAAACTCAGTATTCATACTTGCTCCACAAGGGCGACAGTTCACTTCAATTAATACCGGACCATTCTCATCAATCATATACTCTCCATGAATAGGGCCATATTTAACACCAATTGCATCGGCTACTTGGTAGGCATATTCAACCATTTTTGCTTGAGAAATATCTAATTCATCAATAGCTTCAACAGATTGATAGATATAATGATTTTCAGATGTTTTAACTTTTTTATAACCCCAGATGGATACTACACGATGCTTTCCATTAGAAGAAACAGTATTAACAATATATTCAGTACCTTTTATCCTTTCTTGAACAACAAGACCAAATCCATTATTATCATCATAATTATTATTTTCATTAGGGGAATTCTCTGATTTAATAGCTTTCAAACTGTTAGCACACCAGTTTCGAGTATTGGTTTCAGCAAATGTGTTTTTTACAGATTCACTAAGTTCATCTTTGTTTGAACAGATTGAAACTCCTATAGATGCAGCTCCACGAATAGGTTTTACAACAACTTCATCAAATCCAGATTCATCATAATAATCTAAAGCTTCTTCAACTGAATAAACAACTTTTCCTTCAATTGAACGGATACCTGCATTTTTAAGAGCATTTTGCATTTCACTTTTTTGTGTCATCGCAGGTAAGGATTCTATAGGATTTGGGTATAAATCTAAGTCATAAGATAGTTTACTTGCAAGCTCAACACCTAATTCAGCTCCAGGTAAAACTAAAACTGGATCTAGTTTTTTAATCATTTTCAATGTTTCTTCGTAGGTATCTTTTTCATGAATAATCTCAAAGGATTCGTCAATAGAATTATAGGCTGATGAAATACCGGATTCATATTCTTCTATTAGCTCATCAGAAGCCCCAGATTCATCAGGAGTCATTTCTAAAACTATAGGATTATAATTTCTACGAACAATATCTCCAATAAAATTAGCTCCAGTAGAATATAGATTTACAATAATAATGTTTCTCATTTTTAATCCCCTTTATCAATAATTATTTTATAGTTAAATAAATATTTATATTTAAATGTTTACTTTGTCAATGTTAATTATTTATTTTTTAACAAGTTATAATTAAAATATTAATCAATAGCTTTAAATACTACATTGGATTAATATTAATTAACAATTTTAATAAGGAGATGAAACTATGAAAGGTGGAGTATTCTACGGAAAAGGCATACGTGAGTTAAAAGAAGAAGAACCAGATTTATACACATTAGCTGAATCATTAAGTAATGTTTGTTATGATGGTCAAGTTTTAGATTATAAAACACAAAAACTAATAGCTATTGGTATTGAAGCTTCTAAATCTGATGATAGAGCTATTAGACAACAAATGATTAGTACCATGCAAGAATTAGGTGCTACAAAAGAAGAAATTATGGATGTTTTAAGAGTAGTTCTTATTACATCTGGAATGCCTGCTTTTAATAAAGCAGTAAAAATATTAAATAGTATTTAAATACTATTTTCTTTTTTTTTATTTTATAATCACATATATTATTTCTATTACACAGAATATAATAAAACAAATCATACCAATATTTATTAGACTAGTTTTTAGTGGATTTTCAATATTATCTTTTAATTCAATTATTTTGTCCTTCCATTTATAAATAAAAATAAGGCCTATTATAAAGAGTATGGCAAGTATAACAGTATAAATTAAGTTGATAATTATTCCTTCAGGTGTGTTCCCAAATGTACTTATAACATTTCTCATTGTTGTTGGAACAACGGATCCTGAAAAATTTGTTATTATGTGTAATATAATAGGGTATATTATGTTTCCAGTTTTTATATAAACTATTGCAAAAAATCCTCCTAGTAAAAATGCATAAAAGAATTGATTTAAATTTCCATGAAATAGACCAAACATAAATGCAGATATGAATATGGATATTTTAGCACCATATTGTATTGTTCTATCTATTAAGAGTTTTCTAAAAAAGAATTCTTCAAAAATTGGTGCTATTATTGATATTAAAAATAGATTAATAAGTATGTTTGAGTTTTCTATAAGGTTAACTGCAGGATTTAGTACACTGCTTTGTTTTACTAAAGAGATTATTTCGGTTATTCCAAGCCCTATATAATTTCCAATATACATTAATGTTATTGATATGCAAATAAAGATTATAAATTTTTTTATAGTAATTTTATGTTTTTCTATTTTTGTTTTCTTTACTTTTTTAATCATAAAGTAAAATAATGGTATTGGAAGGATGTATTGACAGATTGCTGATAAAATTGTGTTAAAATTTAAGTTAGTTAACATTGTTGGTGTTATCTTACTTACAATAGCTATTACAATAATTTGGATGATTATTGATATTAATCCCATTGCTAAATAGCTAAAACCTATTTTTGAAAAATCATTTTTAACATTTATGTCCATTTTATCACTTTCAATATTACTTT
>JABUVA010000036.1:24337-30660 GCA_021442885.1 Methanobrevibacter sp.
TTATTCCATTAATTTTGCCTATTTTTATTATTATTGTATGGTATTTGGTAACTTCAGTTTTCCATTTATTCCCGGAATATGCGTTGCCAAGTCCTATTGATGTTTGTATATCAGCTGTTAAACTTATTGAATCTGGTCAGCTAATTAAAGATACTGTAGATACTTTATTCAAAGTATTTGTTGGTATGGCTATTGCTGCTGTTGTTGCAATTCCTTTAGGAATTTTACTCGGTGCTTATAAACAACTTGAGAATATTTGTTCTTTTGTTATTAGTATTTTAAGACCAATACCTCCTATTGCTTGGATTCCTTTCTCTATTCTTTGGTTTGGTATTGGAATTGTTCCTGCAGTATTTATTATTTTCATGGGGTGTGTTTTCCCTATTTTAATTTATACTATTGATGGTGTTAAAAGAACAGATAAAGTTTTAATTGAGGCTGCAAAGACTTTAGGTGCTAGTGATAGGGATGTTTTATCTAAGGTTATCTTACCTTCCTCTTTACCTTATGTTATTTCTGGTCTTAAAGTTGGTGTTGGAATAGCTTTAATGTGTACAATTTCTGCTGAAATGATTGGTTCAAGTAGTGGTTTAGGTTATATGATTTTAACAGCTTCTAATTTATTTGATACTGGTATTACTGTTGTTGGAATGATTGTAATTGGAATTATTGGTTTGGTGTTAGATTATATATTTAAAAGATTCCAAAAGAATATATTCTGGTAGGAGGATTATGAATGTCTATTGAAGTTAAAAATGTTTCTAAAACTTTTGAAAGTTATAAAAAAACATTAGATGTTTTAAAGGATATTAATTTACATATTGATGATGGTAGGTTTGTTTGCTTTCTTGGTCCTTCTGGTTGTGGTAAAACAACTCTTTTACGTTTAATAGCAGGTTTGGACACTCCTACTTCTGGTGAGGTTATTGCTAATGGGGAGGTTGTTAAAGAGCCTTCTGGTGATAGAGCTTTTATTTTTCAACAGTATTCACTTTTTCCTTGGTTAACTGTTATTGATAATGTAATGTTTGGACTTAATCTTAACAATAAATCTAAGGAAGAAAATCTTAAACGTGCTGAATCTTATCTTGAAAGTGTTGGGTTAATTGAATTTAGAGATGCTTATCCTCATGAGCTTTCTGGTGGGATGAAACAAAGGGTTGCTATTATTAGATCTCTTTTAAATTACGCTCCTATTTTAATAATGGATGAGCCTTTTTCTGCTTTAGATATGCATATTAGACATAAATTGCAAAAGCAATTAATTGGTGTTTGGAAAAAATTTGATAACACTATTCTTTTTGTTACTCATGATGTTGATGAAGCAGTATTTTTAGCTGATGATATTGTTATTATGGGTAAGAATCCTGGAACAGTTAATGAAGTATTTCATGTTGATTTAGAAAGACCTAGAAATAGGAAGTCTAAGGAATTTGTTGAAATTGAAGAGAAAGTTATTTCAAAATTAGATTCTTGGGACTAAATATTGTAGTCCTACTCTTTTTTTATTTTTTAAAGATAATATTGTAGTAAAATAGAACAAAATGTTTTTTAAATAGGTTATTTATAATAATAATCATTATGAAAACTACTTTAAACGATTTCGATTTTTTTGGTAGAAATTTATCACTAGGACTTAAAAATGAGCTTTTATTCTCAAAAATTAGGAGAAATAAATATATTGAATTTAATCAAAATAAAATACCTTGTTTTGATAAATTGAATTTTGATAAAGATTGTATTTTAGTGCCTCTTTTAGATTATGATGATGTTTTATATATGATGAAAGACATTTTAGCTGAATTTGGTGTTTTAGTTTTTGAAACACAAGGTGTAGCTAGTGATGAATTTAATGGTTGTAGCTATTACTTTAATAAACTTCCTTTTATTCTTTTAAATGGTAATAATAGCTATGGTAAAAGGATTTCAAGTTTAATTAAAAGTATTGATTATTTACAACTTAAGAAAACAAAATTATTTAAAACAGATGAGGTTTTAGAACTTGATGAATTTTTCATTGAGAAATTTTTCAAATATAATGGTTATCCTTACACTAATGTTATGTTAGATGCCTATGTTAAAAAAGAATTGTCTCATGAAGATATTATAAGAAATCTAAGAATGCCTTTAAGTGAGATTAGAAAATACATCTAATCTCTTTTTATATTTTTGGTATTAATGTTCCATAATTCCCATTTTTAATAGCTAAATAAGTATAATCTATAGCTTTTAATGTTGCATCTTTTAGTGTTTCTCCTTTTGCTAGATAGCTTGTTATAGCTGCTGAAAAGTTACATCCACTTCCATGAAGGTTATTTGTTTTTAGAAGTTCTTGTTTTTTTAGAGTTATCTCATCAGAAATATTAATGATATTATTTCCTTTAAGATGGCCTCCAGTAATTATATTATCACAATATTTACTTAATTTTAATGAAGCCTCTATTGCACTATCTTTATTAATAATTTCTATTCCAGTTAATTTAACTGCTTCAGATTTATTAGGTGTTGTAAAAATAGCTATTTTTAATAGTTTTTTTAAACTATCAATTAACTCATCTTTGTAAAGTTCACTTCCAGAAGTTGCAACCATAACAGGATCAACAACACACTTTAAATTATAATCTTTAATTGCATTATAAACAACATCAACAACTTCACTAGAATAAAGCATACCAGTTTTAATATATTCAACATTATAGCTATCAAGAACAGCATCAATCTGCTCTTTAATATAGCTAGCTTCAATTGGTTCTATTGAAAAAACTTTATTTGGATTTTGAGCAGTTAATGCAGTAACAACTCCAGTTCCATAAACTCCTAAAGCTTGAAAGGTTTTTAAATCTGCAAAAACACCTGCACCTGCTGATGGATCAACACCTGCAATACTCATTACAATCATAAAATTAGCCTCTAGTGACCTTTAATCGTTCATGGCCATGAATAGACTCAACATTAATTTTCAATTGTTTTAAATACTTTCTAGTATTTGTATTTTCACCATGAACCATAATCTCCCCTAAATCTTCAGGAGTATTAACATCTAAAGCCATGAAAAATGAATCATGGACTTGTGGATTAAGTTTTTTACGACTAGCTGCATTTACATGTTCTTTATAACTAAACTCTCCAAATCTTGTTCTAATAGATGATGGTTTTAAAATAATAGCATTAGTTCCCCCACCTTTAGATGGAACAATAACAAAATCTAAAGATTTACTAGATTCAATTAAAAGATTTATATTAGTTTTACCAATTAAAGGAACATCTGATGGAATAATGATTACTTTTTTAGTTTTACCTTTACAATAATCCATAGCTTGTTTTAAAGCCTTATTTAAGTTAGAATTATCATTTTCAACTAAAGTATCTAGATTAATACTTTTAGCATAATTTAAAACATCACTATCAGCACTAATAATAATGATTTTATCAACATGTTTTCTTAAAGAATCAGTAACATCTTTAAGCATTACTTTTAAAAGTTCTTCACGTTCTTCTTCACTTAAAAAAGGAGAAAGACGGGTTTTAGCATCTTTAAACTTACTAACAGGTATAATTCCATAAATTTCATCCATAATATCCCTCTAATAAGTTTTAGCTATTAATGCAACATATTTTGCATCTTCACCATCTTTAATACATTTAAGACCAGATTCTCCATCAAGCTCTTCATAAATTCCTAAAATATCATAACCAGTTTCTTCTTCAATTTGTTTTCCACAATCATCATCACCACACCAGTTAAATGAAACAACATAACCATCTTCAATTAATTTTGGAACTTCATTTAAATCTGCTGTAAACTTAACATGATCTTCAAGAAATGCCCATGATTTTGAATTTAAGTTTTTATCATACTTAGCTATTAAATTTAAAATATTATCTGCAAGTAAATCATCTAAATCAATTTCAACTTTCTCTAAATTGTCCCTACGCATAGCAATAGTAATATTATTTTCCAAATCTCTAGGGCCAAGTTCAAGTTTAATAGGAGTTCCTTTAAGCTCCCAATCATAAAACTTCTTACCAGGTCTAATATCTCTATCATCAATATTAACACGTAGTCCAACTGCTTCTAACTGTTCTTTAATATTTTCACATTTATTTAATACATCTTCTTTACCTTTTTTAAATAAAATAGGGATGATTGTAACATGATTAGGTGAAACCATTGAAGGAAGAGATAAACCTTTCTCATCACCATGACTAGCTATCATAGCAGCTACAACACGATCAGAAAGACCAGCACAAGTTTGATAAACATATTTATGTTCACCATCTTTATCTTCAAATGTAATATCAAAAGTTTTAGCAAAAGTCTGACCAAGATTGTGAACAGTACCAATTTGTAAGGTCTTACCATCAGGCATTATAGTATCAAAAGCCATAGTATAATCAGCACCAGGGAATGTATCCCATGAAGGCCTTTTACTAATTAAATAAGGAATTCCCAAATCATTAAAAAATTCTTTATAAAGCTTAATATAATCTTCAACCTGTTCATCAGCTTCTTTTTTAGTTGCATGAGCAGTATGGGCTTCTTTAAAAGTAGTAATCTCTCTAACTCTAATTAAAGGCCTAGTATGTTTTGTTTCATATCTAAAAGTATTTGCAATTTGATAATATTTAATAGGTAAATCAATATGTGATCTAATCCATAAGGAATACATAGGATAAATTGCAGTCTCACTAGTAGGTCTTAAAGCTAATTGTTCATTTAAATCTTTTTGACCACCTTTTGTAACCCAATACACCTCATCTTCAAATCCTTTAACATGGATTCCTTCTTTAGCTAGTTCTTTTTCAGGAACAAGCATTGGAAATAAAACTTCATCATTATCTTTATCTAATAATTCTTTTAATAACTCTAATGTATATTTTCTAATTTGAAATCCATATGGCATCCAAATAGCCATTCCTTTAATAGGATATCTTGAATCTGTAATATTTGCTTCTTCTAAAATATTATGGAACCATTCACTAAAATTTTCCATTAAATCACCATCAATTATTTATATTAGGTTTAATCATTTTTAATATTTATTTTTAAAATTATTATTAATATTTATTATTTTTTAAGATGAAATACTTCAAAATCAAATTAATAAATATTCAATTAGTCTAAATTCATAAAATTAGACGATTTTATTTTAAATTCCACATAATTTAACTCTTATTATAGCTATTGTGGTTTTTCACTATTAAATTATAAACAAAGACAATATATGATCATTAGATTTTAAACACTTCATTAAATAAATTTTCACTAAACCCTATAATTTATAAACTATATAGTATAATATATTATATTAAGTTAGTCTATTTTTTAGATTAGGTTAACTAACATATATAATATGTTTAATATGTATATATTTTCAAATCTTAAATTGATATATGGGCTTTTAATATGATTTAATGAATTACAATTCATCTAATGATGAGGGTCTGTATTTATATGTAAATTTAATTTAAAAATGTTATTTTTTAAGTTGATGTGAGCTTAAAATAGTTAATATTTTGGGTTTGTGTTAATTTGTTTTATTAATAAAACTTAAACAAAATAATGGAGAAAATATTTTGAAAATAATTAAAATAATTTTGATGGAGGTATCCTTTAAACATGATTAAAAAAATTTTACTGCTAATGTTAGCATTAGTTTGTATTATGTCAGTTTCAGCTATTTCCGCAGCAGATGTAAATACAGATAATAGTGTAGCTTCAGTTGCTGATACACCAGGAAACTTCACAGAACTACAAGGCGAAATAAATAGTATTTCTAGTGGTGGAACATTAGAATTAACTAAAAACTACACAAATACTGATAATTTCACTATGTCAGGTATTGTAATTAATAAGGCTATAACTATTGATGGTAAAGGTTATACAATTGATGGAAATGGAAAAAGTAGAATATTCAATATTACTGATGGTATTACTGTGACTCTTAAGAATATCACAATTATTAATGGATATAATAATTTTAATCCAAATGACCCGGCAAAATCCGCTGGTGGTGCAATCACTGTAAAATCATCTACTTTGTTTATTGAAGATTGTATATTCAAAAACAGCTCACCATCATCCCGTGGTGGTGCTATCTCAACTTCTGGTAATATAACTGTGATAAATTCAACTTTTATAAATAATGAAGCAAGAGGAGAAGATAAGTATGGTGGTGGTGCAATTTGGGGTAGTGAAAGTATTATCCTGATTAATTCAAGTTTCATTAATAACACCGCAGACGGTTATCAAGGTGAAGGTGGTGCAATCAGCTCTAATGGTGATAGTCTTTATATTGTAGGTTCTAACTTTATCAACAATT
>JABUVA010000037.1 GCA_021442885.1 Methanobrevibacter sp.
GCCCCTCTACTTCTTACTGTTAAACCATATGTAAATCCATTTGTTTTTACTATTTCATAACCTGGTATATTATTTGCTGTTGAGATTGGAAAATAATCTACACTTACCATATTATCACCTCATTATATATTATGATAATAATTATAAATATTAAGATGTATATATACTTTATTAATATGAAAATATAATTTAATTTATATTTAAAAATGGTGAAATAATGAAAATACTTATTGCAGATGCAATTAATGAAAAAGGAGTAGAAAACTTAAAACAAGCAGGAGAAGTTGTTGTTCAAACAGACATTACTCCTGATGAGTTAGCTGAAACAATCCATGAATATGATGGAATTGTAGTTAGAAGTAGAACAAAATTAACAAAAGAAATAATTGATAGAGCAGATAATCTTAAAATTATTGCAAGAGCCGGTGTTGGTGTTGACAATATAGATTTAGATGCTGCTACAGAAAAAGGTATAATGGTTGTTAATTCACCAGAATCTACCTCAATTACTGTTGCAGAACACACTATGGGATTGTTACTTGCACTTGCTCGTAAATTAACAATAGCTGATAAATCTGTAAAAGAAGGAAAATGGGAAAAGAAAAGATTTATGGGCCTTGAACTTAGAAATAAAACCCTTGGTGTTATTGGAATGGGTAGAATTGGTTCTCAAGTTGTAAATAGATGTAAAGCATTTGAAATGGATGCTATTGTCTACGATCCATATCTTCCAGAAGATGTTGCAAAACAAATGGGTGTTGTTTTAACTGATTTAGAAACTGTTCTTAAAAACGCTGATTTTATAACAATACATGTTCCTTTAACTCCAGAAACAAAACATTTAATTTCAGATAATGAATTTGAAATTATGAAAGAAGAAGCATTTATAGCTAATTGTGCACGTGGAGGAATCATTGATGAAGATGCACTTTATACAGCATTATCTGAAAATAAAATTGGTGGTGCTGCTTTAGATGTATATGAAGATGAACCCCCTGCTGAAGATTGTAAATTATTTGAGTTAGATAATATTGTATTAACACCACATATTGCAGCATCAACAAAAGAAGCTCAAAGAGATGCAGCTATTATTGTAGCTGATGAAATCATTGAATTAGCTAATGGAGGCACACCACAGAATGTTTTAAATATGCCTCGTATTGACAATACCACTTATAAAAAATTAATTCCTTATATTGAGTTATGTGATAAATTAGGTAGTTTTATTTCACAAGCTATTAATGGTAAAATCAAAGAACTTGAAGTGGTTTATGCTGGAAAACTAGCTGATGTGGAAAATATTGAATTTTTAACAAGAGCTATTCTTAAAGGAGCAATAAATCCTTATTTAGGCACTCCTATTAATGCTGTTAATGCACCTTTAGTAGCTAACGAAAGAGGAATTAGTATTATTGAAGGAAAGAAAAATGATGCTAGAGGATATGGTTCTTTAATTAAAGTTACTGCAAGAACTAATAAGGAAACCTTATCTGCTGAAGGTACTAGTTTACATGAACCTAGAATATTAAAAGTTAATGATTATTGGGTTGATGTTAAACCTAAAGGACATATGTTTATAGCCAAATATGAAGACATCCCTGGAAGTATTGGTAAAATTGGCACCGCATTAGGAGAAAGGGGTGTAAACATTGGAATTATGCAAGTAGGAAGAGAAAAAGAAGAAGGAAAAGCTCTTATGATTCTTACTTTAGATAAAGAAATTCCAAAAGATGTAATAGAGGAAATACGCAGTTTAGATAATGTTTTCGAAGCTGTTAGATTAGAACTATAAAAAAAAACAATATAAACTTTTATTTCACCATACATATTGTTTTTTTTAATTTTTTTATAATTCTTTTTTTATCAAAATAATTTATTTTTCATTATTCCATGTTAAATTAATAACAACAGAATTGCTTTTAATTTTATTTGTAGGCTTAACAACCTTATTTTCTTCATCACTTTTAAAGAAATCATCATCTTTTTCATCAAATAATCCAGGTTCAATAGATTCTCCCTCTTTTAAAACATCATCTTCATCAAAGAAATCTGAATCATCAACATCAATAAGATGACTATAATCACCAACAGTATAATTTACAGGATCTCCATGTTTATCATATGCTTTAAAGGTTTCAAGAGAATATGGAAGACAAACAATCATATGGAAAACACCATGTTTTGAAAATGTAAATAAATCAGCATCTGATGGTAAAGCACTTGGTCCTGGATGGCAGTGTACAGTTCCCCAGTATTTTAAGGATTGTGGAACCATGTCACTGTGAAAAACAGCTCCTGTATTACATGTTTCACCTGGGAGAAATACTAAACTAGTAATGTATAATACTTCATCTTTAATTTGACCATCAAAAAGAGCTAAAAATTCATTTGGAAAAGCCTGAGTAGAATAATATATTACAGAATTTAATACCTCTACATCAACTCTTATTTCATTAAATACTGTTTCTTCATTTCCAAAAATTTTTGACAAAAAAGACATATTAATCACTTTGTATGAATTTATTAAAAAAATTATCTGAAAAAATTGGGAGATCAAAATCTTTATAAATATAATTTCTATAGGATGTAGTATTTTTATTTTCCTTTTTATTAAATCCTTCAATTTTTTTCTTACGTTTGTAAAGAGCTACTCCTCTTTTTTTCCAGTTATCAACATTATTTAAGTTAATACCCTCTTTAAATAGCATTTCATGAATGTCACTACTTTTTAATCCTTTGATTTTTTCATTGGCTTTTTTTGGTGAGAATTTACTTTTTAAATAGCTAATTCCATGAGAATTTATACAATTAATCCAAGCTTCATCTTGTCGCCATTTAAAATAATCTAAAATTTCATTACTATTTAATAAAATTACTCTACAATCAAATGCAATTGGTTTATATAACTCCTTATTAAAATATTTATTGTAATTTAAAGTAAATGAACTTGAAGTAAAACTAGCTACAATAGAGTCTATTTTTTCTAGTCTTTGATTAAAAGGAATTTCTTTTAATAGAATATTAATCTCATCTGAAAATGTATAGATAAATGATGGAGAAAACTCTTTTAGAATATCCTCAGATACATCAATCATTAAATTTAGAAAGTTTTTATCATAGGGTTTTTCTAAATTAATTTTATCTGCAAGAGTATGGAAACTTCTACCATCAAGTCTTAAAATAATATAGGAAGATTTCGGAATTTTTAATTCAGAATATAACTCATAATCTTTCATATTACATTCCAACACTAATAGTTTCATTAAAAGATTTAAGTAATTTAATAGCAGATAAAGCAGCTAACATACTAGTTTTAGGATTAGCAACACAAGGATAATTCATAGTAATAGTTTTAAATTCACCAAAATCACCTTTAGCCGTAATCTCATGAACATTCCTATCAACATTAGGATCAACAATAATCTTAACACTAATATCCATATTACAGACCAAACTAATAGTAGCAGCTACATTAATATTAAGAGGAAACTCCTTAACAGCATCAGAAGCCTTACCATCAAATAAAACCTCAACATTATCAATCTTCTTACCTAAAGACTTTGGAGATTTACGAGTAACAAGACTAACTTCCTCTAAATTGAAATCAGAAACTGCTTTTAAACCATCAAGACCTACAACAGCACCAGATGGAAGATGAATTTTAGCCCCATTCTCCTTAGCTATTTTTAAAACCAAAGAATAAAAGTCTTTATCCATCAAAGCACCAATACTCATTATAATCATATCAATACCATGTTCAAGAGCAATAGGAGCATATTCTTTAACAGAATCTGGAGAAGCGCATTCTAAAACTAAATCAACAGAATTTAACATATCTTCAAAATTAAGAATAGCTACACCACCAGCAATAGATGCTAAATTCTCAGCACGCTCAACATCATTATCAAAGAAATAACAAACATCAATATCCTTATCATTAACAATATTACTCACAATTATATTAGCTATCGCTCCACATCCAATAATTCCAACTTTCATAGTAACCACTATTAAATATAAAAAATGATGAAAAAAATTAAAAAAAAATAATAAGTTAAAGCTTAAATTTTATCTGCTCTAACTCTGTGTTTATCTTGTCTTTTTTGATTTTGATTAGATTGAGGTGTTACTGGTTCTGGGATTGGTGGCTCTTGTTTTACTTTTTTAATATCTCTTGGATTTATTAACATTATATCTCCAATAGCCTGAACTTTATCAAAATCAATAGTTAGTAAATCATTTTTAAAAGACCTAACATCATTATTTTCCTCAGGCCCTCTCATAAATCCATTGGAAAAGAACCCTCTAAGACCCATTTCTTTTTTCTCAGGTTCAATAGCTCTTACTTGTAATTTTGAAATTGTACCTAATCTAATATTGAGAATAACATCTGCAACACGACCAACATAAAGGCCTGTAATTGTGTATATATCTAAATCATATAAACTTGAAACTTCTACCATAATAAACACCGATAAATAAATTTGAATTAAAAATAGCTTATCATAAAAGCTATTAATTAATTTAAATTAAAATTGATATAATTTATTTTTTTGTTAATATAAATAGTTTATGATAATTCTAAACTTTTAGAAGCTTAATATTTTTTTGTAAGATTATAATTTTTTGGTTTTATGTCTTTAAGTGAAAAAGTCTATTATTGTTAACTATTTAATTAACTATCACTTTTAACTGGTTTTATATAAATATTTGAAAAGCTAAAATAAGACCTTTAAACACTAAAAAAATATTAAGAAAGTGAGAAACTTCCAAATTTCAAATAAAATTTTATTTTCAAGTTATTATTATGATTCTATTTTAATAAATTCCCCATAAATCAATCTATCCTTCAAATGACAATTATCAAAAATCCCATTTTGACAGCCATAAAATATAGTACCTTGAGGATCTTCATGTACAATCCAATAAATTAAAGCACATATAAGAAATGTTAATACACCAACTGCAAGTCCAACACCCGCACCTGCCAACATTGTTCCAATAATAGCACCACCCACAACCGCAGCCGCACAAAAACCCGCAATTGCACCAACAACAATACCTGTAACTGTTGTAGTTATTGCACAAGTTATCATATACTCGGCACAAGTATGCTCTTCTAGGAATTGACGATAAGCAGTTTCATTGTTAAAATAAGTTCCTTTAACTGTTACATTACATTTGGAACTACTATAAATAGCCCCTCCTTTATTATCCGCTGCATTAAAATTGAAAATAGAATTATTAACATGTAAAAAACTACCTTCATCAATAAATATTGCTCCACCTCTATCTTTAGCATGATTTGAAGCGAATGATGAGTTATTTATTACTAACTCTGTGTTTTTAGCCCCAAAAACAGCACCACCCTTATCTGCAGTATTAGATAAAAAAACACTATTAATTATTGATAAATGGCTATTTTGATTTACATAGACTGCACCACCATGATTATTTGCAGCATTATCAGTGAAAGCACAATTATTAATGTTTATGTTACAATTATATCCAGCATTTATTGCACCACCATAATTTGCTTTACAATTGGTAAAAATAATGTTCGTAAAAGACGCTGTAACACCATCACTAATTGTGAATGCATTATATTTCCCATAACCATTAATATTAGCAATAAGACTAGAATTATCTCTAGATCCTCCATTAATATGGATATCTTTATTAATACAAATATTTCCCCCAATAATATAGGTTTTACCATTTAGATATATTGTATCTCCACTAGTAGCATTATCTATCTCCGTCTGCAGTTCTTTGAAACTTTTAACATCAGTATTATCTTTAAAATAAGATTCCTTAACAGTAACATTGCAATTACTACTATTATAAATAGCTCCTCCTTCAGCAGCTGCATTAAGATTGAAATTACAATTGTTGACATATAATCCACTACCTGCATCAATAAATATTGCACCACCGTTATCTTTACCAATATTTGAATAAAATAATGAATAGCCTACTTTTAACTTTGTATTTTTAGCACCATAAACCGCACCACCTTTATCTGCAGTATTAGATGAAAAAAGACTGTTCATTATAAATAAACAAACATTATTCACATAAACTGCGCCACCTTGTTTATTTGCTTTATTATTTTTAAAAGAAACATTATTAATAGTTAAATTGCAAAGATTAGGTTCAGCATATATTGCACCACCATAATTTTCTCCTACATTAATATTAAAAGTACAATTACTGAGACATAATCCAGAATTTGTATCAATAAATATTGCACCTCCCTTATCTTTAGCAGTATTTGAAATAAATATGGAATTATCTATTTTTAAATCTGTGTTTT
>JABUVA010000038.1:0-3509 GCA_021442885.1 Methanobrevibacter sp.
TCAATTTCACGAGCTTTAACATTATCTGATAACATAACATTAATCATTTTTAAAATTCTTTCTTTAATTTCTTTATCCTCAATAGGAAAACCTATTTCTACTCTTTTTTCAGTGTTACGAGTCATTAAATCTGCACTTGATAAATATATTTCAGTTTCATCCCCAACACCAAAACAGTAGATTCTAGAATGTTCTAAAAACCTACCAACAATACTGATTATGTGAATATTATCGGTGATTCCTAAAATTCCTGGAATTATACAACAAATCCCTCTAATAATTAAGTTAATTGATACACCAGCATTAGATGCTATTTGAAGCATATCTATTAAATCACGATCAGTTAAAGAATTCATTTTCATAACGATTGAAGCTTCTTCACCTTTTCTTGCAATTTCAATTTGTTCCTGAATTTTATCTGTAATATTAGATTTAAATGTTGTTGGAGAAACAATAAGCTTTTCATAATCCCAATAAATATTATTTAAAAACATATTAGAGAAAAATAACTCTGCATCTTCTCCAATGTCATTTCTAGAAGTTAGAAAGCTCATATCAGTGTATAATTTAGCTGTTTTTTCATTATAATTACCTGTTCCTAATTGTGTAATATATTCAAAACCATCCTCTTTTTTTCTTGTAATTAAACATATTTTAGAATGTATTTTATGCTCTTTAAATCCATAGATAACATGGCATCCAGCTTCTTCTAAAACCCTAGCATAATCAAGATTATTTTTCTCATCAAAACGAGCTCTAAGTTCAATTATAGCTGTAACTTCAATACCATTTGCTAATGCATCTAATAAATATTGAATAACCTTAGAATTTTTAGCTAGTCTGTAAATTGTGATTTTAATAGAAACAACTTTATCATCAAGGCTAGCTTCCTTTAATAAATTTAAAAATGTATCCATTGATTCAAAAGGATAATAAAATAAAAAATCATTATCTAAAATTTGTTCTATTATACCTTTATCATTAAAAATATTTGGAGGGTTTTTAGGAGTAAATGGTTTATATGAAAGTCTATCAAAAAGATTAACATCATTTTCTTTAATATACTCGATTAAATAATAAGTAAATCTCATATCTAAAGGACTGTTAGATACTAGAATCTGATTTTTATTAATGTTTAATTTATCTGTTAAGAAATCAATTAATATTGGATTTTCATCTTTATAAAATTGTAATCTTACAGGAATAGGTTTTGGAGATTTTTTAAGAATTTTTTTAACAAGTTCACGATAATTATCATCACTATCAATCTGCTCATGTAAAAATCCAGTATCAACATTATATGTTATAGACATAATCACTTTAGATTTAACTTTATACTTATCGAAAATTTCATCAACATACTCTAAAATAACATTCTCCAGTAGAACATATTTAAAATTTGTATTTGGGAGAAATATAATCTTTTTTAAATTATCTGGAATCTCAACAAATCCAAAAACATCATCTTCAAGATTTAAAACAATGTTTAAAGCATTATTTTTAAAATCTGGTAAATTTTGATTAAAATCAATTAATTTATATGATAAATTTGGAGAAACAGTATTTTTAAAATAGCTATGAATAAATTCTTTTTGTTCGGAAGTTAAATCATTGAAAGAAACTTCTTTAATGTTAAATTTAGCTAGTTGTCTTGAAACATCTAAATATACATTATCTTTAAGTTTATATAATTCTACTGTTTTTTCAAGAATTTTATCTAATTGCTCTTCTGCTGTAAGACCTGATTTATTATCAATGTAATTAGAATCAATGAAAGATAAATTATGTAATGTACCACAACGCACCATATAAAACTCATCAAGATTACTAGTAAAAATAGAAATAAATTTCAATCGCTCTAAGAAAGGAACATTATCATCAATTCCTTCTTCTAAAACTCTTTTGTTAAATTTAAGCCAAGATAATTCTCTATTTTGAGTGTAGCTATAATCTTGATTCATATTTTACTACCTAATAATAATTTGAGCCTCACAAATATAGTAGACCTTAAAGTTGTAGGTGTCTTCTTTTTACCATATTAAATCTAATTTTGATTATAATCACAATACTCGGAAATTGGACATCTATCACATTCCATATGGTTAGGTTTACAAATAGTCTGACCAAACTGAACCATATAATCATTTAAAACAAGCCAATCATCTTTAGGGACAATTTTAACCAATTCTTCTTCAGTATCTTCAGGATCTTTAGTATCAGTTAAACCTAACAAATTAGAAATCCTATGAACATGAGTATCAACAGGAATAGCTGGCTCTTCAAAAGCATAAACAAGAACACAGTTAGCAGTTTTTCTACCAACACCAGGTAATGTGAGAAGTTCTTTCATATTGTCTGGAACTTCACCACCAAATTGATCAATTAATATTCTAGAAACTTCCTTAATCCTACCTGCCTTAACACGATAAAAACCTGCAGATTTAACAAGTTTTTCAATTTCTTCAACAGGAGCATCAGCAACTTCATAAATATCTTTATAAACAGAGAATAATTTAGCAGTAGCCTTATCAGTATTCTCATCTCTAGTTCTCTGTGAAAGAATAGTTCTAATTAAAACACGATAAGGATCCTTATCTTCAAAAAACCTTAAATCATAAACACTATCTAAACCTTCAATAATATGCTTAATATCATCCTTTGTTTTACTCATAACCTCATTCCTCCACAAGCTCTAATTCTAAACCAATTTCACCTATTGCTTCTATAAAATTAGGAAAAGAAACATCAAAAACCTCACCATTAGTAACATTAACTGGATATTTTAAATTAATTAAAGAAAATGCCATAGCTAACCTATGATCACCATGAGAATCAACAACTCCACCTTGAATTCCACCAGTAATTGACATTCCATCCTCAAATTCAACTAAACTACAACCTAATTTTTCAAGCTCACGACAAGTTGTATCAATTCTATCTGTTTCTTTAATCCTACCATGTTTAACACCAGTAATATTAGTAGTGCCATCAGCTAAAGCAGCAAGAATAGCTACTGTAATAAGTAAATCTGGAGTATTTGAAAGATTAACATCAATAGCTTTTAAATTACCATCCGATGAAATCTCCACTGAATCTTCATTGCGAATAATATTAGCACCCATTGACTCTAAAATATCAATAATAACTTTATCTCCTTGTTTAGAATCTTTAAAAAGATTTTCAACTTTAATATTGCCTCCAGCTATTGCAGCTGCAGCTAAAAGATAAGAAGCTGAAGAATAATCCCCTTCAACAGTATAATCAGTTCCAACATATTCTTGTTTTGAAATCTCATAATGGACAAATTCACAATCTTTCATAGCTTTTCCGCAGTTTTCATGTTTAGTATATGAATTTTCCTTAATTTCAACCCCAAATTTCTCCATAATATCAATAGTCATATCAACATAAGGTTTAGATTTAAATTCTGGATACACTGTAAGATTAACACCCTTTTTAGAAAGTGGAGCAGAAATAATAATAGAAGAAATATACTGAGAACTAATATT
>JABUVA010000038.1:3589-9667 GCA_021442885.1 Methanobrevibacter sp.
ATACCTAATGGTTTAATAGCATCTAAAAGAGGTTGCATTGGTCTTGTTTGTAATGAATCATCACCAGTTAAAATAGTTTCATTATCAGCAAGTGCAGCAATAGATGTCATTAATCTTAAAGTTGTTCCTGAATTTTCTAAATTAATAGGGGCAGTTTCTTTATTATGTAACTTTTTAGCTCCAACAACTTCAATATAATCATCTTTTTCAGTAATTTGAGCCCCTAAAGCCTTACAAGCTCTAATTGATGATAAAACATCATTAGAAAAAAGTAAATCATGAATTTTAGAAGTGCCATTAGCTATTGAAGATAGAATTATAGCCCTATGACTGTAACTTTTAGAAGGAGGTGCTTTAACAGTTCCCTCAATTTCATTAATATTTTTTGCTTTAATAATCATTATAATAATTTTTATTAAAAATTTATAATAAATCTTACTAAGAGTTTAATCTCTCTATAATATTAAAATTTAAAAAATAATTATTCATTGTAAAATGGTTGGTTTATACATTTCCAAATAAATTCATCCCCATTTTGCTCTACTAGCTCAAATTTAGTATCTGGAGCTATAACAATGTCTGGATGTTCTTTTTCATTTACTACATCTCCAACATACATTATTTTATCTCCTTTTGATAGTCTTAAAATGTTTAGACATGGCAATTCTTCTTTAAAGTTTTTATTTGAGCTTGCATTTATTGGTATTTTTGGAGAAAATGGTTCTTTAAAGGGTTCTCTTGTTCTTATGTATATTTCTGTGTCATTTGCTAGTGTTGTTGAATTAGAACGTAGTAGTGTTCTTAATTCATCTACCATTGTGTCAAAGGATATAAAGAGCTGTACTAATGTGTCTACACCAATAGCTATTAGATTTTTACTAAATGGATTTATTATTACCCCATCTACTTTAAATTGATCTAATATTGTTACAATATCAAATGTTTTAAATGATATTGTTATTATTGCTTCATCGTTTATTTCATCTACATCTGTAAATAGAGGTGTTATTACTCTTCCATTGTGTGTTTTAATCATTACAGGAGTAATATTGTCTAGATTTTCTTTTTCAACAAATACTTCAACTGGTAGTAATAATTCAGATTCTTTTAGTTTGTCGAAAAATTTGTCTTTTTTCTCTTGACTCATTTGAGTTAAATCTTCATCCATTAGTTCTTTAAGTTTCACATTATTACCTTCAATAAATGTTTATACTGATATAATTATTTATAGCTATTGTTAGATTTATTAAAAAACTATTATTTTACTCATACTAAAAAATATAAAATTTAAATAATAATATAATTGCTATAATGATTAAAATAGCTATGATTAGATAAACAATCCTATTTCTTTTTGATAGATTAGCTGATTGTTGATAGATGCATTTCCAAGTGAAAATATTTCCTTCTTCTTTTAATAATTTAAATTTGATTACAGGTGGAAACATAGTATCTCCAAATCCACCTTCACTTCCAATATGTAAAAATCTAATTCCTTTAGGTATTATTAGAATATTTAAGAATTTATGATCTTCAGAATAATTGTCTTTAAAGTTAGCATTAAAAGGAAGTTTTGATGTAAAAATACCATCTTCAGCTAGAGATTGCATTAAAGGAACTGGTTCTCTTAAGTAAAATCTTGTTTCATTGGATAATGGGCGAGATTCTGTTTTAACTATTTTTTCGAACTTTTCAAGATTAACTTCATTTACACAGTCTAGAAATGATGTTGTGCTCATACCTATTGAGTATTGTGAACCTGGATTTATTATAACTGCATCAATACCTTCAGTTTGAATTAAAATAGCAAAAACTTCATTTGAGTTTACTGTGATTAAATTTAGTTGTTCAAAGTCTTTTGCACTTTCAACATCTGTAAATAATGGTAGGAATAAATTATCTTCTTGTTTAGCTACAATTGGTGCAAAAGTATCTGGTTCATTTGGATTAAATTCTTTTCCTATATCTGATTGTTTAAAACCTGAATACTCTCCACTTACATCAATTGGTAGGAAAAAAGTAGCATTTAGAATTTCTTCTATAAAACTATTTTCTTGAGATTCAGTCATATTTTCAGGTTCTATTTTTAACAATTCCTTTAATTTATCATTGTTATCCATAATAATTACCTAATTATTAAAGTCTTGTTGAATGCAATGCCAAATAAAAGTATTTTCATCTTTCTTTTCCATTAATTTAAATTTGATTATAGGTGCTAGAATAACATCAGATTGTTTAGTTAAATCCTCTACTATGTTTCCTAAATATAAAAACATTGTGTCTTTTGGGACTACTAAAATATTAAGATATTCGTATTCAGTATGGTAAACATCTTTAGAGCTAACTTTAAATGGCACATTAGCTGTAAAAATTCCATTATCAGAATCTTCTAACATGAAAGGTGTTTTAGATCTTAAATAGAAAACAGTATTTTCATTTAAAGGAACTGCATATTCTATTAAATCTCTTTCTATGTCAAAAATATCTTTAAACTGTTCTTCAAGACAGTAATAAACAAAAGATTCTTTAGTCATACCAATAGCTGTTTCTGTATTGGGATTAATAATAACCTCTTCAATGTTGTCATTTTCTATAAGTAATTCTGCAATGTCTAATGTAGAATAGTTGATTACATTTACATCATCTAACATTTCTAAAGATTCTAAGTCAGTAAAAAGTGGAAGGATGCCTTTTTCATCTTGTTTAAAAATGAGAAATTCAAAGCTAATTGATTCATCTAAACTGATTTTTTTATCTTCTACATTTTCATTAAATGATTCGGAAATAAAATTTACAGGAACAAATAGTCGTGCTTTTTTAAGCTCATCAAATAATTCATTTTGAAGTTCAGGTGTTAAATTATCAGGTTCAATTGCCATTAATTCTTTTAGTCTTGTGTTATCAACATCGTTGTTCAAATTATCATCCCCTAAAAAAATAAGTAAATTAGATAATTATTTTATCTAATTACTTCTAGAATTATTCCTAAATCTTCTGCTTGTAAAATATCTACTTTTTTACCAGATGCACCAACAATATCCTTTTTAATATTAAACATATCTTGAGGTACTGTTAATTCTCCAATAGCTATTTCACCATTTTCAACTAAAGATGCTTCTAACTCTTCAATAGGAGTACTATTAAGATATCCTATGATTTTACCTGCATCTCCTTTGAATTTAGGACCAATTTGTGCCATGTCTGGTGTTATTTCAACTATTTTTTCATGGACTTCTGGTTTTCCTGATTTAATAGCTAAGTTTTCAATTTTTAAAGTTCCTTTTATTGTTTGTTCAAATTCTTGGAATACATCACTTAAATCTTCAGTAAATATGTTTAATTCTGCTAATGGTGCATTTAATGGTATTTTTGAATTTGATTTAAATCTTCTTACTTCATCTATTAATTCAATAGCTATTTCACCATTTTCTAAGGCTTTTTCATCTATTATTCCTACTTCTGGCCATGAGGCTGAATGTATTGATTCATCTGAGAAGTATTGGTAGATTTCTTCTGTAAAGAATGGTGTTATAGGTGCTAAGAATTTTAGTGATGTTTCTACAACTGTTTTAAGTGTGTATTTAGCTGCATTTCTTGATTCGGCTGAAACATCATCTCCATATAATCTGTATTTTACAGCTTCAATATATTCATCACAAAAGTCATGCCAAATGAATTTTTCAATTGAATTAATTGTATCAGCAAAGTTATAATTAGCAAATGCTTCATCAACTTTTATGTTTAATGTGTTAAGTAGAGATAAAATCCATAAATCAATTGGTTCATACTTCCTAGGCTCTTTAATTTCACCATCAAATATCTGCATACTAATAAATCTAAATGCATTCCAGAATTTTCTAAGGAATTTAAAACCATGTTTAATATCCTTCCAGTCAAAAGCAACATCAGAACCTGGAACACTGTTTGCAGCCCAAGTTCTTAAAGGATCAGCACCATATTTAGATATAACATCATCAGGAGCAATAACATTACCTCTAGATTTACTCATTTTATATCCGTCTTCACCAAATACCATACCATTAATTACAATATCATCAAATGGTTTTTCACCTTCTAAAGCTAAACAACGTAAAGTAGTGTAAAATGCCCATGTTCTAATAATATCATGACCTTGTGGACGAATATTAGATGGGAAATTATCCATATATCCTTCATTAGGCCATCCTGCAATAGATAATGGTGAAATTGAACTATCCATCCAAGTATCTAAAACATCTTCTTCACCAATAAAATCAGTACAACCACATTCACAGGCTCTTTTAGGTTTATCTACAGTAGGATCAATTGGTAAATCCTCAACATCAGGTAACATTACTTTTCCACAGTCTTTACAGTACCACACAGGAATTGGAGTTGCAAAAATTCTTTGTCTTGAAATACACCAATCCCATTCCATAGAATCAGCCCAATTAATCATCCTACTTTTCATATGCTCTGGTACCCAATTCATTTCTTCAGCAGCTTGTTTAGTTTTATCTATTAATTCACGTACAGCAACAAACCATTGTTTTTTAACTAAAATCTCAATAGGAGTACTACATCTCCAACATTGACCAACATTTTGATCAACTACTTCTTGTTTTAAAAGATAACCTTCTTGTTCAAGGTCTTCAATAGTTTGTTTTTTACAGGTTTCTAAATCCATTCCAGCATATCTTCCTGCAGCCTGTGTAAGAATACCTCTCTCATCAATAGCATCAATAACTTCAAGATTATGCTTATTAACCCAAGCTACATCAGTTTTATCCCCAAATGTACATACCATTACAGCACCAGTACCATATTCAGGATCAACTTCTTCATCAGCAATAATTTTTACTTTCTGACAAGATAAAGGAACTTCAACATAGCTACCTACTAAAGAACCATACCTTTCATCATCAGGATTAACTACAACAGCTACACATGCAGACATTAACTCAGGTCTTGTTGTTGCAATTAAAACACCTTCTTCAGATGAATCTGCAACTTTACCAGACTCTTTAGATGAAGCTATATCATCATAATAATCTTCTGTTGCAGGAGGGAAATTAACATAATTAAGATTAGTTTGATTATCAGAGTATTCTACCTCAGCAAATGCAATAGCTGTTTCACAACGAGGACACCAATTAACAGGATGAATTCCTTGATAAATTAAACCTTCATCATACATTTTTAAAAATGAATACTGGGTTTTATACATGTATTCTGGTGTCATAGTAATAAATTCACGACTCCAATCTTGTGAAAAACCTAAAGACATCATTTGATCTTTCATTTTAGCTATATTTCCAGTAGTAAGCTCAACACAGAATTCTCTAAATTTAGCTCTAGAAACATCATTTTTCTTAATTCCATGAGTTTCCTCAACTTTAACTTCAGTTGGAAGACCATGACAATCCCAACCTTGGGTGAATAACACATCATGACCTTTTAATCTTCTGTACCTTGCATTCATATCAATATAAACCCAATTTAACACATGTCCTAAATGTATTGAACCTGTAGGATAAGGTGGTGGAGTATCAATTACATATCTTGGTCTTGTTCCATCACCAATGAATTTATAAACATCCTCTTCTTCCCATTTCTTTTCCCATTTTTTCTCATTTTTAAAATCATAATCTTTTGGGATTTCTTTTTCTGACATAATAAAGAGCCTCATAAATTTTTCATATATTATATAGATATTATTAATAAAAAATTTAAAACTTTCCATTTTAAAAAAATTTGAAAAAATAAAAAGATATACAATAAACATTAATAATCTTTAATAAATAGCTATTAATATATTCATAAATCGTTTTTCTTTAATTTAATTAATATTACAGTTGATAATTGATTATTTAATGTTAATAATTAACTTTTCTATTACTTTACATAGTTTAGTTATATTTAACTAAACTCATATAATGTTTGCATGTAATTTAAATATAAACTTACATCTGATGTGAATTGGTTATTATTAATAGAAATATCAAAAATTGTAATAAAATATTAAAAGACACATTCACAAAGCTTATAAAAAAATATATGGAATACAAAAGAGTTAATATATTCCAGGAAACACAAAAC
>JABUVA010000038.1:9730-13957 GCA_021442885.1 Methanobrevibacter sp.
TAAATACTATAAAACAATGAAACAGTATAATACAACAAAATAATAAAACCTTAAAAAAATTAAATCATAGATAAGTATATTATAAATAATAAACATAATTTTACATAATATTGATTCAAAAAATAAAGGACTGTATAGATAATGGAATTATTATGGTTTTATATAGCAATAGTACTAGCTATAAGTGATACAATACATTCACATATTGTATGGAAACTATTTAAAAATTTTTACATTATATTCGGCGGAATTGTCCATAATTCTGTTGAATCCAACATAACAGCTTGGTTTATACATGAACTACTAGAAGCAGTATTTCACTTTTTAGTACTTTCCATAGTATTTTTAAACCTAGAAATAGGAATTTTAGGTGCTTTCATTCATCTAGTAATTGATGTATGTCACACATTATTCTTTAGAGACTCAAATATGAATGAATTAGAACATAGAGCATTACACTTTATAATAGAATCATTATTCTTCATGGCAATATACGGATTTTAGGAGGATTAAAATAATGCCTGTTATTACATTTAAATATCAAGATTTAAAAGATTTAGGAATAGATATGGAGCAAGACGAACTAATAGACACCTTACCAATGATGGCAAGTGATATTGAAGACTTTGATGATGAAGAAATCAAAGTAGAATTCTTCCCAAATCGTCCAGATAACCTTTCAGTAGAAGGAGTAGCAAGATCATTTAAAGGATTTATAGGAATGGAAACAGGACTTCCAAACTATCCTGTAGAAGAATCTGGAGAAACAGTTAAGATAGATAATCAACTAACTGAAATCAGACCATACATTGCCTTTGCAAAAATTGAAAATGTTGATTTTACAGGAGATAAACTTAAATATATTATGGACTTCCAAGAAAATCTCCACTGGGTAATTGGACGTGACCGTAAAAAAGTAGCTATTGGAATCCATAATGCAGATGTTGTAGAATCACCATATAATTACATAGCTACTAAAAAAGATGAAAATGCTTTTATTGCACTTGAAAAAGAAGAAAAAATGACACCTGAAGAAATACTTACAGAACATGAAAAAGGTGTTGCTTATGCTCATTTAATTGAAGAATTTGATAAATATCCTTTAATTCTTGATAAAAATAACAATGTACTTTCAATGCCACCAATAATAAATGGAGAATTAACAAAAATTGATGAAAACACTAAAAATATTATAGTGGATGTAACTGGAACTGATGAAAGAGCAGTTAATCAAACTCTAAATATTATCTGCAGTTCATTTGCCGAAGTTGGAGGTAAAATAAAAAGCATGGAAGTCATCTATGAAGATAGAACAGTTACAACACCTGATTTAACACCACAAACTAGTGAAGTTCACGTTGATTTAGCTAATGAATTAATTGGTGGAACTAAACTAACAGCAAAAGATATTAAAGCACTATTATCAAAAGCAAGATTTGACTCAGAAATTATTGATGATAACACTTTAAAAGTTTATATTCCATCTTATAGAGTTGATATACTTCATGAAGTTGACATTGTTGAAAATATAGCTATTCAATATAGGATTAAAAAAATTGATGCTAAATTACCAGATGTTTCAACTGTAGCATATCCAAATAAATGGTTTACATCAGAACACTACATGCGTGAAGTTATGATAGGATTAGGATTTCAAGAAGTAATGAGTCTAATGCTTACAAGTGAAGAATCCCACTATGAAAAAATGCTACTAAAAGAAGAAGAACATGTACAAGTAGCTAAACCAATAACCATTGATAGAACAATGATTAGAACAAGCCTAATTAACAGTTTAATGGAATTTTTAGAAGACAATAAACATGAAGATTTACCTCAAAAAATCTTTGAAATAGGGGATGTAATCTATTTAGATGATAATGCGGAGAATAAAACAAACACTTCTAAAAAACTAGCTGGTTTAATATGCCATTCAACAGCAAACTTTACTGAAATTAAATCTGTTGTCTCTAGTATCCTTGAAAATCTAGGATATAGTATGGAAATTAAAGATAGTGACAATCCTAGTTTTATTGAAGGAAGAGTTGCTAATGTTTATGGAAGATCCTTAAATAGTGATGTTGAAGGTTTCTTTGGTGAAATATCACCTGAAGTTATTACAAACTTTACTTTAGATTATCCTGTAATTGGATTTGAAATAGAATTTATATAAATTCTATACTTTCACTTTTTTTATTAAAATATGAAAATAAATTAATTTAGCTATTGATTTCCATTAAAATCCTTTAAATACCTAGTTTTATTATAAACAGTAGTTAGTTGCTCAGAACCCTATGTTTAACCAGCACAAAATTATTATGAATAGTTGCCTGATAGCTTTCTCCTTCTCCATTATTATAAGAAACATTATCTCCTGTTAAATTTTCAATAGTCTGGTTAATATTTGTAGAATTACCTAAAATTTCATAGTCAATTTTTGCATTATCTCCTAAAAAATCTATAAGAAGGGCGATGCAAAGTATGAATAATATAACAATTAGAATAATATGTGTAATCTTTAACAATATTATCACTCCTTAATATTAAAATAATTAAAATAACTATTTAAATGTTTTTAATAATTATTTTCTAAATTTAAAACAAATAAGAATTATTCAAATATAATAGCTAAACTAACATTACGACTATTTCTAGGACCATCTAATTCAATGAAAAACACAGACTGCCAAGTTCCTAAATCTAATTTTGAATCTTTAATAGGAATAGTTTCACTGGATGATAATAAAAATGACTTTAAATGTGCAGAAGCGTTATTATCAATCTTGTCATGTTGATAGCTATATTCATCTGAAATTAAATTACTTAATGTAAACTCTAAATCTTTAAGAAGACCGGTTTCATTTTCATTTACAACTATAGCTGATGTAGAATGTTTTGAGAAAATATTAACAATACCTTCATTAGCACCAAAACTAGCTATTTCTTGATTAATTTTATTTGTAATATCAATTATTTCAAAGGGTTTATTACTGTTTATTTTAAAAGAAGTTGATTTGAATTTCATAAAGTAATATTTGAATTTTATAATATAAAAAAAATAAGAGTTTAATAATACTCTTTTCTTTTTGTGTATGCCATATAAATAATGAAAATACCAATGCATAATAATACAATTTGTGGAAAGATTGCAAAAATAATTACTGGCATTAATTTAAGCTCAGCAAGCATCCATAGTATAGCATAGATAATTATTAAAAAACCTACAACAAACCCTACTTTTATTAGTATTGATTGAAAATCAAAAGGAACTTGACCTCTAAATGGCATTTAAAAACCTCATTATAATTCTTTTATACCATCTTTTGTTCCTATGATTACTTTATCAACCATATTGCTAAAAATACCATTTTCCACAACACCTGGAATGCTATTTAAATCTATTTCTAAATGTTCTGGACTTTCTATTTTATTAAATTTAGCATCTATTATAAAGTTTCCATTGTCTGTTATTACAGGCCCATCTTTTCTTTCAGCCATTCTAATAATAGGATTTGCACCCATATCTTCTAAAGTTTGAATAACAGTTCTTGATGCTTCTGGAATAACTTCAACAGGAACAGGAAATCCACCGATTTCATCTACATATTTAGATTCATCAACTATTACATAGAAATTTTCAGCTGCATAATCTACAATTTTTTCTTTTGTATGGGCTGCTCCACCACCTTTAATAAGGTTAAAGTTAGTATCAACTTCATCAGCACCATCTACAGCTAAATCAATATCATGTTCTTCAAGAGATGTTATAGGTATATTCCATTGTTTTGCAAGTAGTAATGATTGAAAAGAAGTTGGTATTCCCATTACATTAATACCTTCTTTTTCTATTCTTTTTCCAACTGCTTCAATAAAGTAATGTGTTGTTGAACCAGTTCCAAGTCCTAAAATATCTCCATCCTTTACATATTCTGCTGCTTTATAACCTGCATCTTTTTTAAGATTCATATAATCACCAATTTTCTACTCTACAAAAGCTAAAACAATTTCATGTAATTTTAAACCTTTTTTACATTCTCCTTTATGCTTTCCATTATTTTCCATAATAATACATTTATCATTTTCAATTAATCCATCAGGTAAACAATATTCTTTAAATTCACAATTTTCATCACAGTTAATAGGTTCATATTTAAATGTTGATCCTTCAAATATATTCCTTGAATTAGTAAGATGTGTAATTGATGCTTTTTCAACTTTTACAGGAACAAC
>JABUVA010000038.1:13978-15852 GCA_021442885.1 Methanobrevibacter sp.
CATTTTTGTTCATTATCTCTTACTTCTAGGATTTTATATTTTCTATTTTTTTCTAATGAATCAACACATGATGATTTGAATCTACATGATTCACATTCATCTGCAGGACCATAAAAAATAAAATTGATATCTTCTTTTGCTAAATCTTTACCAATTAAAGTTATCATCTAAATCACACCAGTACTAGTAGCTAATTCATAAGCAGCATCTTCAGAAATACCATTTTCACCAAGAATAGTATATCTATCAGGCCTAATTGTATGAGCCTTAGTTAATGCTTCTATAATATATTCATCATCAATACCTAATTCCTTTGCAGTAGTTGGAGCACCAATAGATTTTAAGTTGTCTCTAATACATTTCCAATTATCACCATAAACCTTCATCATTAAAATAGAACCAATTCCACATTGTTCACCATGAAGGGCAGGTTTATCTAAAATTAAATCTAATGCATGTGAGAATTTATGTTCAGATCCACTAGCAGGCCTACTAGAACCAGCAATACTAATGGCCATACTACTACTAAATAATGTTTTAAGAACTATACGAGCACTAGCTTCAAGATTTGGTTTAATACTTTCGATGTTATTTGTAATCATCTTTGCAGACATTATTGATAAGGAAGCAGCAGATTCACTATAAGCAATATTTTTCAAACGTTTAGCTAATTTCCAATCTTTAACAGCAGTGAAATTTGATATTAAATCAGCACATCCTGCAGCCAATAGTCTAAATGGAGATTTGGAAATAATTTCACTATCACCAATAACAGCTATTGGAGCTTGAGCTTTCTGTGAAGTATTATTAGTAGAATCTTTTATAGATGCTAATGGAGATACAATACCATCATGAGAAGCTGTAGTTGGCATAGAAATAAAATAGACTCCTTTATTACTAGATGATAGTTTTGCAACATCAATTACAGTACCACCACCAACACCAATAACAGTGGTGTTTTTATCAATTAAATCTTCAACCTCACTTACAGAATCAAATGAAGCTTTTTTAACTTTAACTACATCAACATTATAATCCTTATTATTTAAACTATCAATAGCAAATTTAGCTCCAATATCATAAGTTTTTGGCCCTGTAACAATTAATATCTTATTATTTAACCTTAAACCATCACAAATTTCCCCAGTTTCATGAACAACACCAGGTCCAATGTGAACTTCACGTGGCATTTGTATTATTCTAGGATCCATAGTTACCCTCATAGTTCTTATAATAATATTAAATATATTAAGCTTAATATAAACTTCTTTCTTTTTAAGAAATAAACCTAAATTATAAGAAGTGAAGATATATTTAGATGATATATTTTGATGTTTATTTTAAAAGAGTTTAAAATATTAGCTATTTGATTGATAATTAAATAAGATATACATTAAACATATCATTTAAATTATCAAAAATTAAAAATTCTTATAGAAAAAGTTTGTATAAAAAATTAGTTAAAAAAAATAAAAAGAAGTTGAAAAAGTAATTTATTTTTTCAAGAATCTTCTAATAGGTAATGCAAATAATACTAATAATAATAGTAATAATGGATTACCAGTTTTTAAATTACTATTTTCAACATTTTTAATTTTATCGTTTGTATCATTTCCAGGTTTTACATCTGGTTTCTTAGAAATCTTGAATACAGTACTAGCAGTATTATTAGCATAGTATTCATTTCCATCGAAGTAGACAACTACAGTATACTCACCAGCAGGAAGGCCTGAAAGCACAAGTACTCCAGATCCATTAACAATATCGACAATGTAATCTTTTCCACCAACAGTAACAGTTACATTTCCATTAATGTCCTTAGGCATTTCAATAAAGATATATGTATCATCACCATCTTGTTTAACAGTAATATC
>JABUVA010000039.1:0-2874 GCA_021442885.1 Methanobrevibacter sp.
TAATTAATAATAGTAGTAATAGCCATTGTAGCTAAATAACCAGAAAGAGCCGCAAAGTTTGCAGATGCAAATTTAGGATTTTTAAATAACCTTACATCAAATGCAGGGAATTTAACTCTAAGTTCAACCAATATAAAGACTACAATTAAAAGTATACCAATAATCATTACTATAAGTCCGAAAGGTTCAGTCAACATTGTAAATCCAAATATAGCTAAGACAATTCCTATTACATATAAAACACAACCTTTGATATCAATTGGAATATTTGCATATTCAGACCATTCTTTGTTGATTACAGTAACTAATAAAATTAGACAAATTGCTAAAAATGGTACACCAAAACAAAATATTGATCTCCATCCCCACATAGTATTTAAGAATCCTCCGAGAGGAGCTGCCAGCGAAGTAGCCAGATAAGCTCCAACTACAGTTAATCCAAGAGCTTTACCTCTTACTTCAGGTTCAAATGCACATGTAACCAACGCTATTGAACCTACATCTAGAAAAGCACAACCTAATCCTTGGAACAACCTACAAGCTATAAACATCTCTTGAGATATTGAAAATATAGCCACGATTGAACTAATAACATATACTGCAATCCCAAAACACATCATTTTTCTAACACCAAACTTACCCGATACGAACCCAGCTGGAATAGTCAATGCAGCTACTGCTAATAAAAATGTTAATGTAACATAATTTTGAGCAACATCAGTCATTCCAAACTCTGCTCCAATATCTGGAAGAGCAATAGACACAGCTGATGCTAGAAACACACCGAAAAATGATGTTAAAGCACCAACACAAATGACACTTTTTTCAAATCTATCCATTATATTTTTCCTCCAAAATTAAACATAAATTTTTGATAAATTTAAGAGGATTTCTCATAATTCTATTTTTTAATATTTTTTGTTATTTTTTTAAATATTGTTAGATTTTTTTCTTTGATTTGAATTTGAGATTTTATCAGAAGTTATTTTTATTTTTTAATGTTATATTGTGTTTTTTTGGTGTTTTATTTTTAATGATAAATTTTATTAATTTGTTTTTATATATTGATATTTAACATGATTTTTGCTATTCTTAGCATATTTCGTGTTATTGAAGTGGTTAATTTCATTTTATTTTGTGTTTATTTCATGAAATGAAATGGAGTACAGTCTAAGGTTAAAATAAAATTTATGATTTTTTGGTGTTTTTTTTATTTGATTTTAGTATGCTGTGCCTTTTAAATTTCGAATTCTCGTAATATTATAAATGGTATTTATTAAATAAATGCCATTTTGTACGGATTCTTTATTAGATCCCAGAAGATGTATTGTTCCTAGGATGTTTTTATAATATCCATTGATTCCTTCTGAAGAATGGAATCTTTCGGCATATATTTTCTCATATCTTTTATTTAAAAGTTTATTAGTCATTTCGTAGGCAGCAGGAAGCATATATTCTTGTATTTCTTTATAGTCTTTGTCTCCTGCACATTTGTCTTTAATAGAACAGTTGAGACATTTAAAACATTTGTGAATATAGGACTTTTGGGTACTAGTATGTCCTTTTCGTGTTTTTTTGTCTCTAACTTTTATTAATTCTAATTTTTCATCCATTGGACAAATATATCCATTAATTACTCGTTTAAAGTCTTTTTTAGTGATTTTATCTTTATTAGATCTAAATCCTATTTTAACTTTTAAATCATTGTTTTTTCTTATTTCATTGTTTATTTGTCTTGATAATTGTTTTGGCATTATTAATGTTTTTAATTCAAATTTTGCCATATCTTCTATATTTTTATCTGTAAAATATCCAGAATCAAAAATATAAATAGCCCGAGATAACATATTTTCAATTTCTTTATAATTTTTACGATCTCCATGTTTTTTAACTATTTTTAAAAGTATCTTAAAGTTTTCTATTAGATCCAAGATTACTTCTTCAGCAACATAATGATCATTAGGTTTTGAGGAAATTAATGACGAAATAACTAACTTGTGTTCTGTCATTATAGTTTGAATATTAAAACCAAAATTAAATTTTCCATTTTTAGTTTTCATCATTACAGCTTCATTAAAGTTTATTGATATGTAATCTTTCTCATTTTCATTTATTGCCTTTTCAAATTCATCTATTCTCTTTATCATTTTATTGTTAAATTTATAAGGATTTTTTAAAATTAATGCTATACATAAAAATTCATCACAATTTTCATCAAATTCTAATGCTTTTTTCTTTAATTTTTCTATAAATTGTTTTTTACTTTTTTCCTTATTGTTATGAGTTATATTCCACCTTTTAAGCAGTTTTAATCCATTCAATTCTTTTATATTTAATGTATAATTTTTAGAACCATTTATTTGTCCATCTGTACCATCAATAAAAGCTTTTAAAAATTTTAGGAACCCATAATCGTTAGCTTCCAAAAGTGTTGATAAAAATATTTTTTTAAAAGCTATTGATCTTGTCTCAGTTTGAAATCTTTCCAATGTAGAACGACTAATATCTTTATTACAGGTTACCAACCTTATTATTTTATCATATTTCACCATTCGCTCAATATCAACCAATTTCATCACATGACAATGATGACAATATAAAAAAACACATAACAACATTCCACGATTATATGCTTTATTTCCGTATTTTGAGTTAAATTTGCCATTTATTTCACCAATAATATCTTGAACACTGTCTTTAAAAAGAAAATCAAGAATACTAAGCATTATTAACCCATATTTACCTTCTTCCAAGAGTTCCGACTTAACAATTTCATAATTCAAATCCCAATTTTTAATCGCCATAAACAAACACCAATTCTAAAATAATTAACTATAAATTATTAATTTTAAATAAATAATGTTAATATTATAT
>JABUVA010000039.1:4838-10664 GCA_021442885.1 Methanobrevibacter sp.
GTAATAAAAGCAAGAGAAATGAATCCCATAAATCCAAATTTAACAAAAGAGATATAATATGTTTGTAAGTCAATAATGGCTTTTTTAATTGGTGCTGAAATATACATAATTATTGCAAATGTTACAATTCCCCAAATAACATTTTTACAACCTAAAATCATATTAGGTCTAGCTTCATAGAGTATCCTTTCATTACGTGCCTTATTTTTTTTACGAGAAAACATATTATTCTATAAGTTGATTATTTTAAATAAAGTTTTAGAATAAAATGATGTAAAATATATTTATTTAAATAAATTTTTTAAAAAAAAAGTTAAAATAAAAAGCCTCAGCTCGCCCATCATTCATCACATATCAGAGCTCATAGGGTTCATCATAGGCTTTTTTATTAAATATTATTATCCGAACATTACTCCGGCTTCTTTTTGATATGATTCTTTATTAGCTGCAGCTGTAATCTTTTCAACAGCATCCATAAAGTCAGAAACTGTTACTTTATCTCTTTTATCACGAATAGCAAACATCCCTGCTTCTGTACATACAGCTTTTAAATCTGCACCTGAGAGACCTTCTGTAAGTGAAGTGATTATGTTAATATCAGCTTCATCTGCAAGAGCCATTTTCTCAGTGTGTATTTTGATAATTTCTTTTCTTCCTTCATCATTAGGAAGTGGTACTTCTATAAATCTATCAAAACGTCCTGGTCTTAAAAGAGCTGGGTCTAAAATATCTGGCCTATTAGTAGCACCAATAATTCCAATGTCTCCTCTAGACTCAAATCCATCAAGTTCTGCAAGTAATTGCATTAAAGTTCTTTGGACTTCTCTATCTCCACTTGTGGAACTTTTAAGCCTTTTAGCTGCAACAGCATCTAATTCATCAATGAAAATAATTGCTGGTGCTTTTTCTTTTGCAAGTTCAAATACTTCCCTTACAAGTCTTGCACCTTCACCAATGTATTTTTTAACAAATTCAGAAGCTACAATTTTGATAAATGTAGCATTTGTTTCAGTAGCTACAGCTTTTGCAAGTAATGTTTTACCAGTTCCTGGTGGTCCATATAACAATACTCCTTTTGGTGGGTCAATACCAATTTTTTCAAATAATTCTGGTTCTTTGAGAGGTAGTTCTACTGTTTCTTTAACCTCTAATATTTGATCTTCAAGTCCACCAATTTGTTCAAATGTTATGTCTGGTTTAGCTTCAATTTCCATACCTGAAACATTTGCATCTTTTTCTGAAGGTAATATTTCTACTATACCAAAAGTTTGTTGATTTAATGCAACTCTTGAACCTGGAACTAATAATTTTTCATCTAAGAATTTTGAATAGTTTACTAAGAAACTTGGTCCTGTACTACTTTTTACAGTCATCCTATGATCATCTAACACCTCAGTTATAGTTGCTAATACTAATGGAGGTGATCTAAATCTTTCAATTTCTGATCTTAAGGACTTTGTTTCTCTTTCAAGCCTTATTTTTTCATTTTCAATTAGGACTTTATCTTTTTCTAATTTCCTAACTTTCCACATTAAATTACTTTTTGTTTTTGAATTTTCTTCGTTAATTTCTTTAATTTGTTCTTCTAACATCTCTATTTGATTAACTAAATCTTCTTTTGAAGAAAAATCCAAAGTATTATCTTCATTCATTGTTATCACTTCGAATAAATTAATATTAGTTAGTAAAATTCAACATCAATATACTTTAATAACAAATGGTTACTTTATACTATTTGTAATTTATATATTTAAACTTTATTATGTATAGTACAACTTACCTTATAAAATTAATGACATATATTTTTAATATATTAAATGAATATATATTATTAATAGAATATTGTGAAGAGGGATTTAAATGGAATGTGAAATTTGTGGAAAACCAATTTCCGAAAACCCAAAAAGAACAAAAATTGATGGATCAGTAATGGCTGTTTGTGATGAATGTGCAAAATTTGGAAGAATACAAAAAGCCCCACCAAAACCAAAATTCCAGAAAAAATCTAAAAATGCAAAAAATAAGAAAACAAAAAAGCCTAGACGAGAAGAACCTGAAGAAGAACTTATTGAAAATTACAATGAAATAGTAAGGCGAAAAAGAGAATCTAATAACTGGACTCGTGAACAGTTAGGTAAAAAGATTAATGAAAAGGTTTCTGTAATAAATAGAATTGAATCTGGAAAAATGGTTCCTGATACTAAACTCATAAAAAAATTAGAAAAAACATTAGATATTGAGTTACTTGAAAAATATAATACTGATGATTTAAGACAGTATGTTGGAAAATCTGAATCTGGATTAAAATTAGGAAGTATTGTTAAAATTAAAAGAAAATAGCTATTTATCATAGCTATTTAATTTGTTATTCTTTATTATATTCTTATTTTTAAGTTTGTAATCTCTCAAACCACTACTTTTAGCTTTATGAGAGTAATAACCTTCAAAATTAGGAGCGTTTTCTATTTTCTTTTTTAATGTATCGTAGATATCATATTCAGTACTAATAACTACTATATGAGCTGGCGGATGAATCTTTTTTATTTGAACAATAGCATATGTAGGATCTTCTTTAATGAAAAAAGCAGTAGCCACATTAGATTTTGTTCTAAGTTTTGAATTTAAAATTTTTTCCACAATCTCATCTGCAAATTTTGAATCAATTACTTTTGGTTTACCTTGTAAATTTAAGTTACCATGTCTCTCTAAATCCGCTATTGAGTTTAGTAACTTTGAATTATTTTCCCCTCTTATTAAAATTAATGCCATCTTTATCCCCCTATTAAAAAAAAATAAAAATTATTTTTTGAAAGATTTAAGAAGCCTGCTTCTAAATATTACTAGAAGTATTAAAATGACCCCAATTACTGTTTGAATACTTCCTAAAATAGTTAATACATTTGAATCAATTGGTAACTCCCATGCTGGAGATGTTCTATCATTAATTAATGCAGTGTAGTAAACACCAACTGCTTTAGAATCTTCTTTAACATTCAAATCTTTTGGCTCTACGTAGTCAACACCAACAATATATCCTTTACTTATAGCTTTGTTAATAGAATTAGCAATAGCTGTTGCATCATATCCATTAGAAGCTACTGAAGATTTAACAACATCAGATGTTGTTGAAGCTAGTCCTGGCTCATCACTTCCATAGACTGAAACACTTACTGAATCTTTAGATACCGTTATAGCATCTCCTAAAGCTTCATAAGCATAGATTATTTTAAGTTCACCATTACAAACTGGACATACATTATAATTTTCCGCCGATGGATAACCCATACCCCAACCACAATTTTTACATGTCTTTGAATATGGTTCATCCATTGCATAACCTGTTTGATTCATATCTTTTGGTGTAAACATATCTCCTGTAGTTATTCCGGAAACTAGATTATCACCACCACCACCGTATTTTTCACCAGAATCTTTAGCTACTTCACCCATAGCTTCTGATAGAATAGTAGTAGCAGGATATCCATCCCTTATCATCTTACCAATATTCATTGCGGTTTCTTTACGGACTTTATCCGCAGTACCATATAATGGGTTACCTGCAGTATTTCTTAAGTGAATAATAGCTCCTTTTTGACCTGGTTGTAGCACAGCAGTTCCACTTGAATAAGGTGTTACAGTAATAGATGAATTACCTTCAACAGTAATTAAATATGCATCAAATGAACCTCCAATTGCAGCTCCAATCTGAGGGCCTCCAACAAGAAGACGAGCCCCTGAATATTTATTAGCAATAGATGCCGCAGCAGCTGCTGTTGAATTTTCTTTAAGACTAGCTACTGCCTCTATAATAGAATCTAATCTTGAATCAGAACTACCAGTACCCCCTGATAGTACAGCAAAATGATTTTCTTTAGACATTAAAAATGTAGATTGAAACATGTTTTCTGCAAAAGACATACTTCCTGCTGCAGCTCCATTAGGGTCTTTACCTGTTGGATCTGTAATAATAATTATATTACATGTAGCTGCTACACTACTCATGCATATCAATATTACTATGAAAAATACTGCTAACGGTTCAAATATTCTCAAAATTTATCCCTCATTTCGTTTTGTTAGTTAATTCTACCGACGAGAAGTCTTCAATAACAGTGACTGTTACAATTCCTGTGTTTTTATCCACTTGTACATCAACAGCCGTGATTGGCGTTACTGATGTACCTGGAACCGTGGCTTGTTTTGCCAAATCTTGTGCCGTCTGAATGGCATCTTGTAAAGAAACTTCTCTTTTTGATGTTTTTAAAATATCGCCGTGAATGACACTTCCAGTCCTTAATCCAGACTGCATAACACATGCCCTTATATTTTCTACCGATACAATATCATTTCCTTTAACAATGATTCCAGAAATAGGAACACCATCAGTAGTATCTGGAGATGATGCATAAGCAACATATGTTATTAAACGTCCGCAAAGGATTAAAATAAATGCCAATAACAAAATAATTAGCGTATCCCTTCTTATCTTAATTAACATGTTTAGTCCTCGTTATTATATTTATAATATGATACAGTATGTAACCATATTAAAAATAAAAATAATTACAATATATATTTATTAAAGAACATTATATTTAATAATTTCCCATGAAAAATATAAATTTATAATATATTGTTTAAAATACTTTCTGCAGGGTCCATTCCTTGAGCACCAATTAACAAAATAATATCACCCTCAGATATATTTTCAAAAACAGAATTTAAAGTATCTTCAAGTGTGTTAAAATGTTGATAAGAAATATTATTATCATCTAAAATGTCAAAGAAAATTTCCTTTTCTTCTTCAAGTACCACATTCAAATTATCAACTACATCACTACTAGAGGATATGAATAACTCAATATTATCTTTATAACTTTCTACAAGAGCTTCAACATTAAGTTTATTAATGTCAACACCTCTAGAACCTCTAATAGAACAAGCCACAAATAATTTTTTATCTTTAGGCACTAATTTTAATGATTCTTCAATTGTTGCTTTAATACCCTCAGGATTATGGGCAAAATCATCAATTATGAGAGGGTCATTATTAATCTTAGAAAACCTCCTATTTAGAGATTTATATGATTTAACTCCTGTTTTTATGTCCTCCAAATTTAAACCTAAAGATATACATGCCCCAATAGCTGATAAAATATTTTGAATAAAATGATAGCTATTAAAAGGAAGTTCTTCTTTATTTAATATAATTTCACCATTATATACAATTCCATCATTATCATAATAAACATTGTTTTTAGAATCTTCCAATTTATTCATTGATGTGTAAAATTTATTATTATCTGTTTTAATTTGCATAACAAGATCATCATCATGATTTAAAATCACAGTATCTTTAATAGCTTTTGGAACAGTTTTAATTTCATTAAAAACATCATCTATAGAATTTACAAGACCAATATGATCCATAGCTATATTTGTAATAACCCCAACATTAGCATCTAATGCATCAGCCATTAAAAAAGCATGATTTTCCATTAAGCTACCTAACCATCCTTGAACCTCAGACACTTCAATTACTAAATAATCTAAAGGCCCATTTTCAATTACCTCACTAGCTATTAAATTAGCTACCATTGGATCAATCAATGTATTAAATTCTGATTCAGAATCAGTATTGGTAAAAACTTTAAATCCTGCTGTCTTTAAAATATGATAAATTAGATGGGAAGTAGTAGATTTTCCATTTGTACCAGTTATTACGATATTTTTTGAGTTTGATGAATAGTTAGAAATTGTATGTTTTAGGGCATATGCATTTGCAAGTTCAATTTTATCTACAATAATTAAAGGAAAATTAATTTC
>JABUVA010000039.1:10703-12029 GCA_021442885.1 Methanobrevibacter sp.
AAACAAGCAATATTTTTAGAACTAGCAATTTCAACACCTTTATCATTAATCCAATGCCTTATAACAATATCTCCTTCAGATGCATTGTTTAAAAATAAAAACCTACCAGTGAAATCACTGTAAAACTTATCTGTACCTACTACCTTACCTTTAATAGAATGTGCTAATTCTTGAATATTCATAAACAATCACCTAATGAATTAGAATATATATATTTTTCCAAGAATTCCTATAACACATAAAATTACAGTACCTAACCAGTAAAGAGAGACAATTTTAACTTCAGACATACCCATATGATTTAAAGTATGGTGTACAGGTTCAACAGGTAAATTAATAATATGTGCTCTATGTAAAAGACTTATGACAACCGATGCTATTGGAACACCTAAAGATAACACCCCAAAGTATGGAATATCACATATTATTACCGCAGTTGCAAATCCAACACCTAAAATAAATGAACCAGTGTCTCCCATAAAAATTGTAGCAGGATATCTATTAAATATTAAAAATCCTAAACACAAACCAGCTAAAATTAAAAATGGAGCAATAGCTTCTGTTTTTCCACAAATCATACAAAATATACAACATGCAAAAGAAGCAATACATACAATTCCTGCAGCAAGCCCATCCATTCCATCAATAAGATTTACTGTGTTAACTGCACCTACAATACCTATACAAACTACTGGAAACATAAATATTCCTAAAACAAAACCCCCTAAAGTAGTTACTAAACCTGTAAGACATAACAATATACCAATGAAAATTTGACATAAAAGTTTAGGGAATTCCTCAGGTTCTAGTTTAATTGGAACTTCACCTATTAATTCAAGTTTACCTTCCTCTAATAATGAATCTACTTCTTTTTTTGCTTTTGGAGTAGCAACTCTTACTTCTTCCCCAGGTTTTAAATTTAACCTTCCAAGAGTTAAAACCTTGTTGGTTTTATTTACAACAAGTTTTTGAACCTCTTTAATTTGAAGACCTATCAAATCATCTACTAATCCAAATATTCCACCAGCAAGCATCATAAATAATGTTATAGTAATCACAGTATCAGTATAATATAAAGATATTAGTAATAAAGCTGTAAATAAAAATGAAATACCACCCATTGTTGGGGTTCCAATTTTATGTTTATGTTCACTTACTATTGGACTATCACCTATATTTGCTCTTGAAAGAATTCTTCTAACATACCAAGTGAAGAATGCAGAGGCAATAAAGGTTAATAAAAATAAAAAGATAAAATCAATATCCATTTTACCACTCAATAAATCTTAAACTATTTGTTTATATTTATATATTATATTATATATA